>NZ_CP030841.1 GCF_003330725.1 Acidisarcina polymorpha
CTCGGCGGCGTATCTCTATTCATTCCTCGGCCACAACCCGACCCTATACGGAGGTTTGCTGAATCTTGCCATTTGGCAGCTTGTGAGAAACATGGAGAACTTATTAGCAACAGCATGCAGACGACAAGAGGGCAAAAACTTAGCGGTTTTGCTTTTCGCATTCGTATCTCTTCCTTGAAACCAGATTTTATTCGGGCCCAAATACGAAGAAGCGAATTTTAGCACGCAACAACAACAAATTATCGAACTTTATCCAAGCCGGTAAGGCGGCTCTTCCGGCACGCGGGGATATTGATCGTTTCGATGGGCACGCCGGCGTCGGTCCACAGCGCGACACCGCTTCCCTTCTCGTCGAGCGGCTGGAGCCGCATGCGCACCTTCTGCGCGCCGTAAACGCCATGCAGCTTCTGAGAGGTATGAATCCGATGAAGCCTGCCGCTCCTGTCACCAAATAGGGGATGACCTGCCCCCAAAAAACTGTACCAGTGGTAGCTGGAGTTCTCTCGTAATGTAGACGGGAGGATTTTGTATGAAGAAGAGCCGTTACACGGAAGAGCAGATCATCGGGATCTTGAAGCAGCATGAGGCAGGAGTGAAGACGGCGGAGTACCGGTCTTGATGATCCCATGGGCCACACGTACCATCTTGGCAGCCACGGCGACATACGCCATGCGCTTGCGGTCGGCACTGGCGGGATCACGCCGGAGATATCGTTCGAACTTGTCTTGGAAACTGTTCTCACGCAGCCTGACAGCCACGGTGGCCGCCATCCAAAAGGCGCAACGGAGACGCGCGTTTCCGTACTTCGACAGCTTGGTGGTTCCCCGGAACTGTCCCGACTGCTGGGTCGAGAGATCGAGACCACAGAACTTGAGGACCTGGCGATGATGGTTGAAGCGGCGGAGATCCTGCTGTTTTCCATGCTGCTGAAAATGAATGGGTTATTAAACCTGCTCGCCGCTTAACGTACGTAGCGTTCCCTTTCTTGAGGTGCCCCCGTTTTGCACTTGGTCTATCCGGTCGAGATAAGCTCGGCGTGGTTCATCCGTCAAGAACCGCCCCTCTTCACATCCATTCCCCCGGACACAGCACTTGTGAAAATGATCTAACGTTCAAATGCCCGCCAAGTCCTGGTTCTCGGTAACTTCAAGTTCAAAGAACAACCGCCCGAGCCGAACCCAAAAGAGCTTAACGTATTGGAATTAGCCTCAACAGTAGGTGTATAATAGCGGGCATTTCATCGACCACGATGAATAACTAAGTTCTAGTGAGGTGAATAAACATAATGAAGATTATCGGCTGTTTATTCTTCATCTCTTTGTCTGCTGTGTTAGCTCAAGCTCAAAGTTCTCCAGAAGATACGGCATCGGGGTCGCAGTGCGGCCAGATGACATTTTCACCCAAACAGAAAGCGCCAGCTACCGATCAGCCAGCATTTGACCCTAATGATCAGCGCTTCTTCGCGGTTGCAGGATTTCCCCCCCTTCCACAGGGCTGCCGCTACACGGGAAACAGCGCGTGTGGAGGCACCGGTGTAGACCTACAAGGACATTCACAGACCTGCGATAGACACTCTCGCTTTTTCACATGGGTATGCAATGTCCTCGGGGCCCAAATTCAAAACAGGGGATGCAAAACATCTCCGGACTGCGGCTAGTGTGACTGAGTACTCACCTGTTTTACTGGGATAGGAAGACTGTAAGACCACTGATAGCCGTTGAACGCAGTGCCCACGAGACCCACACTTAGTGGTCCCCGACTGCCTGCAATATATACAGATTGCACGGATGCGGACTGAGCATGAACTGTTTGTAAATGCGCTTGGCCACAAAGATACAGAAGGCACAAGGCTATTACGGTAAGTATTCCTTTTGTATAAACATCCACTCGCATCATTTTTTCTCCTTTACCCGCCTCTTGTGAGACCTACTCTTTACTTTGATTCTTAAAAGTAGCTGATCAAAGAAGGCCTCAAAAAGGGAAATTTATGTACGCCGCGATCTCCCAATGCTGAACCGCTGGGCTTTGCATCCTGAGACCTCTGAATTAAAGAGCTGGGTGCAACGGATGGACGCCGTGTGTCACGCATGTGGCGGCCTTGGGGAAGTGCATCCAGTTTATTAATCGCGAGCCTCCAAAGAAAGTCCCGGGCAGCCCGGCAGCGCCTGAGACATCCGTTACATCGGATCGAGCGAGGCGTCGCTAAACCCGTATCCGTTAGCTTCAAAGCTAGCGAACCATAGTCGGACGACTCCCATTGGGAACCACGCCCGCGTGTACTCTCCGAAACCACCGGTTTAGACGGTAGGTTCCCTTCCCTGCACGCCCTTTATGCAGCCATGCGTTCCAGCGCGTGTCCCCAAAGGGTGAGTTTTGACCCATGCCTTCCCTACCCTATTTCCAACGGCTTGCGCGGGTCACAAGTCAAGGCAGTAATTGGCGAACAACTACGGCTAACCTTACGACCCTCTCTAAACTACAGACTCCAGGTATCATTAACGGCCACGGCAATCTCTTGCTCAGACGCGAGGTAGCGTTTGGTCGTCTGAATCGACGAGTGGCCAAGTAGGAACTTGATCTGCTCGAGGTCGCCGCCCGACTTCCGGCAGAGTTTCGCACAAGTCCGGGCTCTGTTGCATTAACTTCACAGGTCGCAGTTCACACGGTGGACCGCTCGATCAGGCAGCGACAGCGAAGATGTCGAACAGCTTGTTTACGAATCGGATCTCCTCTTTGACGCGCGGCTTACAGGTGAGGCAATGCCCTCGACGGATCATACGCATCACTTCAAAACCCTTGATCGTAGCAGCCGCGGTCTTCATCGTCTGAAAGCCTCGGGTGGGTCGGATGACGCGCTTGAGGGCGCCATGGTCGGCTTCGATGATGTTGTTCAGGTATTTGCACGTCCGATGTTTTGTGTCTGCAGACAGCTTGCCCTCGCGCTGTAGTCGGCGGATTGCTTGCGGGTAGGAACCGAGTTGGTCGGTGGTGATCGAGGACGGTGGCCAGTGGCGCATGATCGTCAACGCTTTTCCCAAGAAACGATGGGCTGCCCGAGTATTGCGGCGATCTGCCAACATGAAATCGATCAAGCGGCCGTGCTTGTCGACGGCCCGAAACAGGTACCTCCACCGACCGCCGACCTTCACATACGTCTCGTCTACGCGCCAGGAACCGGTTCGGTAGCCTTGGTACCAGCGCACCCGTTTCTCCAATTCAGGCGCATAACGATGCACCCAGCGCATAATCGTAGACGGGTCTAGTTCCACGCCACGCTCCTGCATCATCTCCTCCGAACGCGAGGTCGCTGCACTTTCCCGCAATGGCCGGGAGCTGAATCTCTATACCTCCGATGGCTCACTGAAGCCGGAGACGCAAAGCCACACAGTCCAAAACCAAACGACCCAAAACCCTGTCGCTCTCCCCCAGCAACCGCAGTTCGAGGCCCCAGCAGCCATCGCACCGCAGCTCGCAACCCGCATGGGACGGTAGTGACCTACCCCGCACCCTAACGGTTCGCCAGGCATCGTCAACTAAAGGGGGTGAAAAGCTGAGGCGATGAGAGCACCTGAGAACTACGGCAGACACCGTTTTCCAATGAAGTGGCAGAGCGGCGACGGGGATGTCCCCTTAGAACTCACCGTCTGTATGAGCGGAAGCGAGATACTGGCGGCGTCAGCAGTGCTGCCTGTGTACGTCGGCAGTGATGGAGTGATGGAGTGACCTGCGAGGCAAAGAGCCGCTATGCTGAAGGTAGAAGGTAGCCACGCCCTCGTTTAGAACGGATGTGCCCGTCACGATGGCACCGTGTCTAAAGATCACCGAGCCGTTTGGCGATTGGGCGTGGGTTGGCACGGCGGCGCTCAGCAATCACCACTCAGGCCCACAAGCTGGCGAATACCGCGTGAAGTCGAATCCTGACTTATAGGTGACCGAGCTTGGAGCGGGGCAACCTACCACATCCTTGTGCTCAGCATAGCTGTCCTTTATGGATTCGACGGTGAGCGTATCTCCGTATAATTCCACTATCATCGCAGGAACCTTCGTTAGAAGGGCGTCCAATTGCTCTTTCTGTGCAGGATTGCCGGTGATAATAACCCTTTTTCTCAACGTCTCATCAAGCAACCCAAAATCCTTGATCTCATTGTTCGAAATGTCAAATATGCCCGGCGTAGACAAGAATGTCTCAAACCCGGAGAGCCTTTCTATCTTGTTGCTAGATAGATGTACCCACAATAGGTTGGGCAGATTACCGATCGGAGAGATGTCACTAATGCTGTTAAAATCGGCCCACAGTTCTCGCAAGTCCCCCAACGCCGCTATGGCATGTATGTCGTTAACTTGGTTATCTTCCATTCTTAGGGATTCTAAGTTTGATAATGCGGGGAGCTCCGTTATGTCCGAAATGTTGTTGAGCGATACATCGATAGCTTTTAAGTGACTCAGATGCCCCACACCCGAAGCCGTCGTCAATCCATTTCTGCTTATGTCTAGTGACTCCAAGGCATGCATATCCTGCAATAATTCCAAGTGGTGGAAGTTATGTCCCGATAACTGCAGGCCATGCATCTTTTTCAGTGCGCGATCGTACATCGTACAATTGAAGCCTTCCACGTTCCCAACAAAAGAAGCTGTAGCCGTTTTCAGAGAATCAACATCTGCAGAAAGTCCGTCGTCATCCTTTTTAGAAGCATCACTTTGAGTGCAAGCCTGTAGAAACGTCTGAGCAATTAACGACGAACCTGTGCCCATTATGATAACCGCAATGAGAGCCATTCTGAGTTTCTGACACATGACGGCAGGCCTTCCTTACTCATCGGCAAAGCAGCTATAGTCTGCAATTAGAACTCTCGCGTCTGCAAGTCCGTTCGTCTGTATCACTACGAGTCCGGGCAGTCGCTCCTTGAGGGTATCCACTTCCGACGGTGGCACAAAATTGCGTTTGATGCTCAAGCAACCCAAGCGCGACGGCGGCTTCAACATCTGAAGAGTTTGAACGTTATTGCCCTCGATATCTAAAAACCGCAGTCTAGTCAGGGAGGCCACCGGAGTAATATCTGTTATCAAATTGTTCGGCACCGTCAAATCATGAAGGAGCGGCAGCGTCTTTATTGGACCAAGATCCTGGATACGATTGTCTGCCGCAAACAATGAGGTCATTTCGGTTAGGTCTGATAATGGTGCGATATCGGATATTTGATTATGGTCGAGGTTCAAATATTCTAGGTCCTTTAAGGTGCGGAGAGCGCTTAAATCCTTGATCCTGTTCTTGCTCAAGCTCAGCCTTCTCACATGCACTAGGCTGGCCAGTGGGCCGCTGTCCGATAAGCCTTGGTCTTCGAGCCAAATAATCTCTTTACGTGCCAGCAACCGCTCATAGATAAGACAGTCCAACTCATCAATTGGCACTCCGGCAGTGTCGACAATATTTATTAGCGCGTTCACTGTTTGTCGAAGGGGGTCTTGAGGATTCCTTGTTAGAGCTTCAGAACAAAATGTCCTAAAGGATTCCGCGACGAGAAGCGAGTCATCTACATCAGCAAGCTTCAACTTGTCGACAGTGTCAGGGCATTCGATCGGCTTGTTATAGCACACGTCTGACGCTTGTCTTTCCAGTGCCAGATTACCCCTGGCGACCTCAAACGCCTTCGTAAGGGAGTCCTTTCGTGCAGCGGACGTCGACAGATCACGAAGGCGGTCAGCGGCGAGATATTGGCGATAGGATCGCTCAAAATTCTTTGCAAGCTGCGCCCTTGCGTTTTCAATAGATAATTTTAAGCCCGGATACTCGGGGCTGAAGATTCCCTGAGAAGGATACGTGGATAGTACATACTCCATGTCTACGGGGCCTGGTTTGACCCCAGGTGCTAACTGAGACGGAAAGCCTTTGCTTGTGTCCTTAGCGTAAGTAATCGCGCCCTCAAGAACGGAAGCGCATGCCTCGAAAGTTCCCAATGTGCATTGCACAAACTGATGGACGGAATCATCCTTGGTTCCAAAGATGTCTGTTACTTTGCTTGGGTCGCCACCTATCTGAAGAGCGCTAATAGTAACCTTTACATCTTTCCCGAAGCTCTTGCTCGCCGTGGATAGAGTTCCTTCAATTCCCGCCATCGGTCCTGACACACTAAACTTTGCGCTAAAGTCTTGTTGCTGGGCTGCTGACCGAAAGTCAATTCTGATTGAAAAATACAGTTTGGCGCCCTTGCGTATTTGCGAGACGAAGCTGTCTCCACACGCTTGATTCCAGCGCTCAAATTGCTTTCCGTCATATAGCGGTTTGGCAAATTTGGTGAATTCGATCGAGTCTGAGGTGAGTTTTTCATACGGGAAAAGGTATTCAGCTCGATAGATGGAAGAAATTGAAAAAGATGAGCTGACCGATCGAGAGTTGAAACGCGCCTCGGCACTCCCCTCGTAGACGCCAAACCGGGCATGTGCTCCAAGCGAAAAGCCGAGGTCATTAGCAAGTTCAGACTCTGAGATTTGCTGGTCCAACGCAAAGCTCGACGATGACGTCCCGGTAGGCTCGGAGATGCCCTTGAGACACTCGCCGCTGAATGCTTGCGTGTCGGAGTGATATGCCGTACCAAGTATTGCCGTCTTGCCGGTGGCAGAGACTACCGTATCGCTACATCGAGCTGAGGTCGAGAGGCTGATAAGACCTAGAAAACAGCCAATAAAGACTGAATAATTGTTGGGCATCCAAAACCCCCAATCTTCAATTAAGGTCGTTGGCGGATGATATCATGCGGCGGTATAAATAGCAGTCTTCTGGGTGCAAAGATTTTCACTGAGGAGATTGGTTAGGATAAATGGTCGCCGATCGTAATTGCTTAATGAACGCCTTGCTCCGAGTGACACAGGTGCTCCGCATGGTCGGACATGCGGTTCACAAAACCCGGCGAGAGGGTTCCGTCATGCGTCTTGGATAGTCACGCTATATAAACGGCAATATCCGTTATTTGGCGCGCGACTTTATTGGTAAGGTCCGGCCGCCATCTGTTAATCTCAATCCCGAATCGAAAGGGTCGTCAGCAATGCACATCAACGCTTTGGCTAAGTTCGTGGTGCTTTCACTGTTTACCATGTGCGCTTCTTTATCTTTTGCTGATCCCCCACTTTGCGGACACGCAACATGGACCGAATGTAGCGGACTCGTAAAAGATGCGGTTGATAAGGACGACGGCTCCAACCTTCAACGTCTTGTGGGGTACGCTATGGAGTGGAATAGTTCTTATGCTGCCCGATTCGATCACCTCCGCAAAGGAGGCGTGATTGAGCCTTCCTTTCCAGATTCAGAGAAGATCTACGAAGCCGTTAAGGACAAGCTCGACCCACGCTCAATTGCCAAAGATAAGGCGAGAGAAGTTCTCATTAAGAAGCTGCTTCCCCGGGTGGCTTTTATTGTCGAATGGTCGTCCACACCTTTTGCTGAAGGGCTTAAAGTCTTTCTGAGTTCTTCCGAGACAGCGTCCGATTATGACGAACTAAGACTGGCAAACGACGATGTTCAACGGTCAATAGAAAGGAAGCTCGGGCCATATCTACAGTCTGACTGGAAGGCTACCCTGAACGCTGCAATTATTGAGGCGGCCCCAGAGCTCCGTAATCCCTAAATAAAGAGGAAGCGCCAGAAGCACCCGAGCAGAATAAGCCCGCCCTGGTCGGCTTTCGCGCGGTCTACGTCTTCGACAGATTATTGCTGTTTTGAATTATGCAGATTTGGAGATAGTGGGTCACGCAAGGGACGCCTCTTAACTAAGGCTGAGGGACGGAATCACGGGTCTTTCCACTAGGTCGCCGATCACTACTCGCCGTCGCGCTCGACGATGTCCTGGCTGCGTAGTCCGCAGCCGAGCAGGAGGGTCAGAAGAGCGTGGTCGCACTTACCGATCAGCTTATCCTGGTCAGGCACGGCGAGGAGCTCTTTCGCCTGATCGTGGTCGAGCCAATTCCTCTCCGCGTCCCTGCTGGCGCACATTGGGTACATCGGTGATCGAGACCGCGGCCTCGGAGTCGAGTATCACTCACATTAGGGTGTTGTTCCCTCAAGAAATATTTGAAGACACTCCGGCGGTCGGATATTGGCCGCCTAGCCCGAGGGTGACTAAACGTTTTTAATGGTCGGCAGGATGTAGCGTGTGGAGCGGCGACCTCAGCCGTCAATATGTTCGGTATATTTAGCAGATCGTTTGCTGAACAAAAGACAATAAATTTACTTTCTATGTATCACTTGCAGTGAAGATCGTGGAGTACTCGAATGGAAACAACCGCTCCCGTTACAACCCTGCGCATCGCTCATCTTACCGGCAGCGATCCCGCAGCCTTCCATGTCGTACGCCTAAGCGACGGTAAGACGGCGCTACCGACAACACCGTTATCTCCAGTTGGATTTCCTGTCGATGGCCGTCCAGACAGCGATTTGCTGCGTGAGCTCCAATGGTATTTGGAGTCCTTCCTCGACTATCCATTCTTCCCGGAGGTTGAACGTGCTGAGAATGTTTTGCATGCATTGCGCAGCTGGGGAAAGCAAGCATTCTCGACTCTTTTTGAAGAGCGTACAGCCGGACGTCTCTTTGAGGCCTCCACTGCCGACGACTATTCCTCGCTTCATCTGCAGATTGCCAGCGACGACCCGCGTATTCTCGCTTGGCCCTGGGAGGCTCTGTGTGATCCGGAACTAAGTTGGCTTGCACAGACATGCCAAATTGAGCGTCGCTTGAACTTGGGTCGGGATCCACAGCCACTCTCCAGTTCTCTGCCCAAGGACCGCGTCAACATCCTGCTCGTTGTTGCGCGTCCCTTCGGCGACTCCGATGTAAAGTTCCGTTCCATAGCCCGGCCGCTTATGGATCTTATTGAAGGCGACCGCTTACCGGCCCATGTTGAGTTGCTCCGGCCGCCAACATTCGATCAGTTGCGCAAGCATCTGGGTGAACGCCCGGGCTACTACCACATCTTGCACTTCGACGGTCACGGAGCTTACAGCGCGAATGGCAAGCAAGGGTCCATCCACATGCTAAGGGAGTCCGAGGGCACGCTTGTATTTGAAACCGAAACCGGCGGTCCGGATGAGATTGGTGCCGACAAACTCAGCGCCCTGCTTAAACAGTACGCGGTTCCTGGAGTGGTGCTCAATGCCTGCCAATCAGCCATGGTGGATGCGGGCGGCATAGATCCATTTGCCTCCGTTGCAACCGCCCTTCTTCGCTCAGGGATGCGTGACGTGGTTGCGATGGCTTACTCGCTGTACGTTGGCGGAGCTCAGCAATTTCTCCCGAGCTTCTATCGTGGTCTCTTTGAGCAAGGCAGCATGGCCAAAGCTGTCCGGCTCGGACGTCAGCAAATGTGGACCCACGACAAACGAATTTGCGCGCGAGGAAATTACCCTTTGCAGGATTGGCTTCTTCCCGTTTTGTACCGACAGGACCCGCTTGATTTCTCATTCATTGCCGGAGAAGGCAGGACCCAAGCACTTCGCGAATCAAAACTACCGGACGATCTGCGACTGAACAAGGACCCATACGGCTTCGTGGGGCGGGACAGCGCCATTCTTGCCATTGAACGCGCTATGCGTCGGCCTCCGGCCGGGATTTTGGTTCAGGGTCTCGGTGGCGTGGGCAAGACAACTCTCGCGAAAGGCTTCCTCCAATGGCTGGACTCGACTGGGGGCCTAGGCAATGGCTGTTTCTGGTTCTCATTTGAAGAGATTCGCAGCGCCGAATACGTCTTCAACCGGCTCGGAGAAGCACTCTTCGGTGGCCAGTTCGCAGCCTCGCCTGCCGAGCAGAAGATCAGAGCCCTGGGGGATAGGTTCCGGAGGCACCGCTTCGTCATCGTTTGGGATAACTTTGAATCTGCTGCCGGAATACCTGACACTGCGGTTACGGAGAATCTCACCGATGCGGATCGTCAACTCCTCGCGCTCTTTCTCGATGAGCTGCGCGGCGGCGCAAGCAAAGTTCTTATTACCAGCCGTTCCACAGAAGAATGGCTCGGTTCACACCGGCGCTTTTTGTTGCGTCTGGGTGGGCTGGATGGAGAGGAACGCTGGGAGTATTGTGATGCCATCCTCCGCGATCTAGGATTGACCATCGACCGGGAGGACGCAAAGCTGGTTGAGCTAATGGATCTATTGGGCGGTCATCCTCTGGCTATGCGCGCAGTTCTCCCCAAGCTTGAGCATTTAGAGGCTACGGAAGTGACATCTGCCTTGCGCTCAAATATCGCCAGCCTCAAAGCCATTCAAGATCCAGATTTTGCCGCTATTCTTGCGACACTTCAGTTTGTCGACCAATCACTCCCTCTGGAATTGCGGCCGCTTTTGGTCATATTGGGCATGCATGAAGGCTACGTAGCTTCAGACTACCTGGAGGCAATGGCCCGAAGGGTTGATCAGACGTCGACCCGAGCTAGGATCAACCGGTTGATGTCGGCTTTGACCTCCGCTGGCCCCTTCTCCGAGAGATCCGCCAGGCGATCTATCAAATGCATCCTCTCCTGACTAGCTATCTCCGATCGACCGATGCAGAGGAACCCGAAGCTGCAAATCGCGAAGCATCGACTTCAAGCCTTTATGGATGTCCTTGCTTTCCCAGCGGTTCGACCTTATTACAAAAAAACTACACGAACAGCGACCTATTTTTCAAACTTACGGTCAGAACTTCTATCATGCTCTCAACCAAGCCCAGAGCCGGGGGGCGCAGCTACAGATCGTCGCCTTCACCGAGTTCCTAGCCGCATTCGCTCGGAACAGCCGCAACTTTAAGGAAGCCGAAAGACTGTATAAGCGCTTGGCGGAGCATTCCATCGAGTTAGAGAATGAAAGACTTGAGGCGATTGCTTATCACCACTTGGGAATTGTCGCCGGCGAGCAGCTGGACTACGCAACTGCAGAGAAATGGTATTTCAAGTCGCTCGAAATCAAAGAACGACGTCGTGACGAGCCCGAGGCAGCAAGCACCTACCATCAACTCGGAACGGTCGCACTTGAACGACGGGACTTTCCACTGGCGGAAAAATGGTATTTGAAATCTCTCGAAATTAAGGAACGCCTACGACAAGAGTATGGTGCTGCTTTGACTTACAACCAGTTGGGAGTAGTAGCACAGAAGCAGGGAGAATTTGGTAAGGCTAAGGATCTCTACCTAAAGTCGCTCGAAATTAAGGAGCGGCTGGGCGACGAACATAGCGCCGCAACGACTTATCACCAGCTTGGAATAATTACACAGAGGCAGCAAGATTTGCGAGCGGCGGAAAAGTGGTTTTGCAAGTCTATCGAAATTGATGAGCGACTTGGCGAGAATGATAGCGCCGCACGCGGCTATTACCATCTGGGGATGGTCGCCCGGGAGCGGCAGGATTTGGGCGCTGCTGAGAGGTTTTATCTAAAGTCGCTCGAGATCAAGGAACGCTTGAACGATGAGCACGGCGCCGCTGTGATTTACAACGAACTAGGACTGGTCGCCCTAGCTCACCATGACCTGAGTTCGGCAGAAAAGTGGCACCTCAAGTCTCTCGAAATTACTGAACGACAGGGAAATAAGGATGTTGCCGCCATGAGTTACGGACAACTCGGCATACTGGCAGCAGAGTGGGGAAATTTCTTAGAAAGCGGGAAATGGATGCTCAAATCTATCGCAGCCCACATTGATGCAGGCGATAACCATCAAGCGACAATATCCAAAAGAAACTACCTTGTCCTCTTCCGCATAGCCCCGGCGGCCGACCGCATCCAGCTCCGTGCCTTGTGGGATAGTGCCAAACTCAACGAGCCTTTCTTTAATGGAAGAGGGAACTGAATGAGGACGAAAGAGAGAATCAAGAGGCTTGGCCAGACTCAAGCCGCGGAAATCCTTGAAACGATCGCTCGATACCGCCTCGCATCCGGGCCGCCCCTGGAGCTAACCCCTCAGTTGCGCGCACAACTCGCTTCAACATTCGGCCTGCTCGGTGCATCGCTTCCAACGGTTTCCGAGGGAGAACTAGCCCAGCAAGCTCTTATGGTCCTGTCGGAAGATCCCGCGACGGCCGTCGCCATCAGTACCATGGTAGATCAGCCCATCCGTGTGGCCCAGAAGCTCGACTTGGGTGCAACCATCGCTCTTACAACGGCGGTATTGGTTGTTTTACAAACGCATTACAAGTTCGAACGCCACACCAACGGCACTTGGACTCTCAAACTGGAAAAAAAGCCTACTAGCGAGCTACTCCTCAAGACCCTAGTCCAAAAACTACTCGGATACTCGAAGTAGATCACGCGATGGGGCCCGGGCCTTAGCGCGCTCCCCCATCTCACCCTGCCTGGCTACCGGCGGTGGGGCGTTGATCTACCTGCATAACATCAGCCGAACGGTCTCGAAAACTTTCCGATTGGCGATGCTCAGCGAACCCCCCGAGGCAGGGAGGGGACACTTCAAGATAGGGAAATTTACGTACTCTAGTGCGCCGGGAGACCGGAAAGGAGTATCGGGTGAGAGTCCCGTGCAGTGAAGGAATAGCAAACCACACTGGCCCCGAGTCATGCGTACTGCATCGCGAGGTGCAGGATGAAGCGTTGACAGGGGAGTCTGTAGGCCAGCCATTGAGCCGCGAAAGCGATAAATCAGTTCAGGGAGCCGCCGCCGTTAGCGTGGTGGAAGGCAATATCGACGGGCGCGATAGTGCGAGTGCCTGCTCGGCCCTGCGTGGTCTTAGAACCTGGCATGCAGAGACGCTCTTTATCCGGAACCGGGAGATCTCCGGCCTGATCGCTCTGGATGTGCCGGAGCGGTCCGCATCGGGAAGACGAGGAGTCGAAGCCGATGACGCACGGGCCGGAGAAGTCAGACCTTTCCATAGTAGCGATGAAGCTGGCGAACAAATCCGGGCACACGGGAAGAGACATGACCAGGGAGATTTATCAGCCTCTCCTAGAAAGAGCAAAACACCTCCCGGGGGTTCAGAGCGCATCGCTGATGACCGAGGTCCCGCTCGGCAAGACTTTCAAGATGATCTTTACTTTGTCGACCGATGGCGAAGACGCGGCGGCACAGAGGCAAAGGGAGATGCGGGCGCAATTTCGTGTTGTCAGCCCTGAGATGCAAGAGGTGTTTGGCTTTCGCATGTTGAAGGGCCGCTTCTTCAACGCAGAAGATACGCCGACGTCTCAGCCTGTTGTCGTTGTCAACCGCGCATTTGTCAGGGCGTATACAGGACAGGATCAGGATATGGGAAAAATACTTGGCGACTCGTTGCTCAGCTATGGTGGCGGGGATGATCGCAGAGCAGTCGTCATTGGAGTCCTCGACGACGAGCGGCAGGTTTCGGTCGCTGAACAATCCCAGCCAGAGATCGAGGTGTGTCTACCCCGGCCGTCATATCTCCCGCTACGCCCGCTCCTCTAGGCGATACAGAAGAGGAGACCGAAGGTGAGGACGAGGCCGAAGAGCAAGCCGCCCAGCGCCAGCAGGAGGCCGAACGGCTCAGACAAGAGTTCAAGGAAAGCAGGAACGCCAAGCCGAGGAGCGCCGCAGGGAGTCCCAAAGGCAGCATGAGGAGTACGAGGCCGAACACGCCCGGAAAGCGGCCTTACATCAAGAACGTCTGGCCACGCTCGACCGGATGATCGAGAATGCGCCCGCCATCATTGGCGACGACGAAAACAACCAGCAGAGCGCGGAGGAGGTTCTAGCCAGCACCCTTGCCAAACTCCCGGACGACAAGCTTACAGGCTTCGCCCTCCGTCTCGGCTTCACCGCCCATACCGCTCTTCCCCGTCAGGGCGAGACCGACTTCCTGGCCGCAGCCGCAGCCGCCTTCGCTCCACCGCAACCCCAGAAAGCCAGCAAGCCGAAGAAGGCGCAGACGCCCCGCGCCAAGGCCACGCCCAAAAAGAGCGCCCCGAAAAAGAAAGTCGCAGCCTAGCCCGGAGGTGGGGGAATCCGAAGGACTCCCCCACCCCTTCCTCGACATAACGCACACGAAAACCACCACGGAGCCACTGCCATGTCGCAGCGCATCGCTTACATCCTTGTTCCCGGAGCTACGCCCGGAAAGCGCATCGCCTACAAGCCGTGTACCGAAGCCGCCGCCGAGTCAGTGATGCTTTCCAGCTCCCCTAGCGATTGAACCGCAGCGCTGCAGCTCTTCGTTTTTAGCTGGCGCTACACTATATCTGCCATGCCTTTAACCCCTGAATTGCGTAAGTTTCTTCGAGATCTCTTCCAGTTTTTAGAATTGGAACCCGCTTGAGCATACCGACCCGCGCTACGTACCGCTCTATGAAAATCTCGAAGATGGAGATCCCGTCGAAAGGCTGTCGCGGACCATCAATTTCTCAGACAGTCAGAGTTGTCAGTTCTTCTCAGGTTTTCGAGGCACAGGAAAATCAACTCAACTCCTTCGACTGAAGTCGCAGCTTGAGGCTGATGGATATCTCGTCTTCTATGGGAACGCAATGAATTACCTGAATCCAGCGCTCCCTATCGAAATAGGGGACCTTTTAGTGCTGCTGGCAGGGGCGTTCAGCGATGCAGTTTCTGAATCAGAAGGCCTCAACCTGGCTGGGCAGTCCTATTGGGAGAGATTCACCAATTTCTTAATGAACACCCAGGTAACGATGACTGATCTTGAGCTTGGTCTTGTCAACGATATTGCGAAACTCAAATTTGCCTTTCGGGACGCTCCGAGTTTCCGCGAGATATTGCAAAAGGCACTCTCGGATCGCCTTTTCGAAGTTGAGCTTCAGGTGAGGAAGTTCTTCGAGGATTACGTCAAAGGACTAGGCGAGCGTCATCCAGGAAATCTAGGCATAGTCTTTATCTTTGACAATCTGGAACAAGTGCACGGTTCCGCGACTACCGAATCCGAGGTCATCGCCAGCGTGCAGCGTCTGTTTACAGCCCACATTGAGCGTCTGAAGATTCCATATGTCCATCTGGTTTATACCGTTCCGCCCTGGTTGAAATTCCTGCTCGCTGGCGTCGATGTGGAGTTGCTCCCCAGCATTTGTCAATGGACAAAGCATCCTGACCGCGCCCGACGAGAAACAGGCCATGCCAGCATGCTGGACGTAGTTCGCAAGCGGTTCGGTCTTGAAAGCTTTAATCGGTTTTTTGGGGAAGAATCCAAGGCCGGGCAATTCGTCGAGGTCTGCGGCGGCAACCTACGGGATCTGATCCGACTGCTTCAGGAAGCCTTTCGCAGGGTTGACAATCTTCCTATAACAGATAAAGTCATCCATTCCTGTATCCGCTCCATACGGGATGACTTGTTGCCTATTCCAACTGACGACGCGATCTGGCTTTCTCGCATCGCCCGTCTTCGGGAGCCGTCGTTGCCCAATGGGCATCCGGAAACAATATCCCGCTTTACACTTTTTCTGGACATCCACCTTGTCTTGCTATTTCGAAACGGAGATGACTGGTACGACGTCCATCCTCTGATTCGCGAATATGTTGAGCAACTTGCGTCAACGGAACAACGCCAAGCTGCTGTTGAGCAAGGGGGCGTTTCGTGAGCGCACCGCAGGGGCGAGATGCAGCATTACATAGTGCATTGTCGATTGACGCCGATTGGCAGGCCTTTCTCCGGCATTTTGATTTGAGCCGGGGTTTTTCTTTCTTGTTGCTTCTCGTGGATAGCTGTGAAAATGCTGGTTTTCTGCGCGAAGATCTCTCCCGCCACCTAACGGAAATTGGCTCAGGGCCCATCGAAGACATCCTGTCCTGGTGCGAGCCGACCGGATCTCTCGAAGAACTTAACAACCTTCCCTCGCTTCTTCGGTATTCGAAGTTCTCGCACGCCCTGGGTGCGATCTGGTGTGAAGCTGTGGCGTCAGAAAGCGACCCACAGATAGAGCGGTGGCGGCGCGAGTGGTGGCTTTGTTTTTCAAGGCTCAACCAGGTGCGCAACATTCTTCAGCGAACAATTCCCTGTCCGCTCGTGTTCGTCGGCGCCCCCTGGGTGCAGAAAACGGTTCGAGAGGCCGCTCCCGATCTTTGGTCGATACGATCGTCAGTGTCTCGCATTTTCCTTCGAACGACTGCCCGGAACCTCTTAGAGGGACAGATCCTCGATTCCGATGTCATACCCCGCACATCCGATATAGCTGATCCCGAGTACGCTCTAAAAATGGCCGAGAGGCTACACGTAAGGGGATCGGCTCGCGAAGAAGCTGAGATGCTTAATATCGCGGGTTCGGCCTTAGTAATGAAGGAGCAGTTTGCTGAAGCGACCCCGATCCTGCAGCGTGCACAGATGCTTCTCCTTCAAACGCCGGACTTGAGGCGTGAGCTGGCAGAAAACGAGATATGGCTGGGAATTGCCTACCGTCGTCTCGGCCAACTTTCTGAAGCGGAACGTGTGCTTCGCGATGCGATTGAGACTATAGAAATGTTCGACAGTCCGCAGCCTTCCTTGCTTGCGTCGGCTCTTCATAATCTCGCAATTGTCCTTGGACAGCAAGGGGCGGTGGAAGAATCAATAAGCCTTCTCCAACGCACTTTATCCTCTCAGATCAGAAGCCTGGGGGAAGACCATCCATTCGTTGCGCGCCTTTGGCTTGACCTGGGATCTCTGTTGCATAGACATCAGCGTCACGTCGAAGCAGAGTCCGCTTACCGGAAGGCTCTTTCGATTCAAAGCACGTCTCTAGGTAGGGAGCAACCGGATACCGCGGATGTGTTGTCCAATCTGGGCCTCCTCCACCAGGCGATGGGCCACCATCACGAAGCTGAAGTTGAATTCCGTAAAGCGCTGGCAATTTGGGAGAAGACACTCGGGTCTCGTCATCCGCGCGTTCATACGGGTTACTACAATCTAGCAATCAATCTTTATCAGGCGGGAAGGATCCAGGAAGCAGAGCGTTCAGCACGAAAAGCGTTCGAGATTGAAATGGAAGCTGAAGGATATTTATCTCCAACGCCCTATGGCGCTTCGATGATTCTGGCACTAGTACTGGATGCGCAGGATCGCAAGGCAGAGGCAAAAGCCGTTGCTTTGCGCGGCTTTGATCTGTTTATGAAAGCGTCATTGAAATCTCATCCGCCGGTTTCATCCGTCGAGCCAATTCTGAACGGGTATCTGGAGCTATTTAGGCACCTTGGAATAGCCGAGCACCTATATAGTAGACAACTGGAAGACGCTATCGCGGACGCCGAGACATGATAGAGTTCTTCATAAACCACCTAAAATTAGACCCGTTAGCCGTTCTGGCGAACGGAAGGCTCATCGCTTAACACCCTGAAGTTACCGAGAACCCAGACTTTGCAGGCGTTTGGAAGTTAGATCGTTTTCACAAGTGCTGAAGAGCGGCTGTTCTTGACGGATGAGCCGCGCCGAGCTTATCTCGACCGGATAGCCGCCACGCACGCACCCAGATTCAATCCCCAACTAGGCGGTGTAAACTGCCACTGCCATGGCGCAACCCATTCTTCCAATCTTTCTAGCTGTTTTTGCGGTGGTGTCCTTTTAGCCATCGGCGCGTTCTCCTTCCGTAAGAAGGCGAGACTTGATCAAATGCTTGAAAAGCTTGGGAGTCTGCCGTTGAACCAACGTCAGAGCGTTCTTCGGCACGAAATGGGAATAACGCACATGAGCTTCTCAAGAATCGTCTCGGCTCGTGCATTGAACTGATCCTGCTGCTTACGATCCATATAATCCCAGCACATGGGTTTATTGATAACAATCCTGTCGCTCCTGGCCGCTGTCATCGCGGTTACGCCAAGGGAACGGCAGTTGGATCTTCGGGTACGGTTCAAGGTCCTTGATTGGGCAATAGCCTCAATTGGCACGCTTGCTTTGATCGGACTCGAATTCTACGAATTCTTGGAGACCCATTTCAGCTTTGTGCCTCCCGAGAAAAGCTGGCCGACCGGACTAACGTCCAAGAATGCCATTTACCTCATCTTTCTGGTCGTGGCCCTGGTGATCCCGCTTCGACTGCGTTTCGCAAAGCTCTCCAAGAGGCGGATGTCCATATTCCGTGAACTGATCGAAGAACTCTACTGGAATGGCAATTATGGCGAGCTTATCGCGCTGCTCCAGACCCACCTGAAAAGCCTGTTCCGGATATATCGAGACGATTTCCCGATTTCGCGCCTTCGTGCCAAAGTCTATCCTTTGGCGTTTCCGCACTACGATCCTGCCGTGATCGAGGAGATCCTCAAGGCCGTCAATGGCCCATCGAAAACAAAACCGAGAAAGCGTCGAAATGAGTTTCAAGAGCGGTTGGCGTTCCGTTTCAAACGGATTGCGTGGCGACTGCTCAAACTATTGCCAGACGGCGGGACGGCCAAAGAGGATGCGACTGAATTGATCCGGGGTATATTCTTCGCGCCGAAGTTTGTGACCGCTTTAAGCCAAACGCGGCCTTACCTAGGACTTGAAATCTTCACGGAGTTTAAGAACACGTTCGACAGGACGGAGTTTATTGAACTCTTTATGCGGGAGCTTCTGAAAGACTCGCATAGCGTTCTTTTCCGTGAAATCAGGAACAACCAGAATATGTCGGGCAGAAGGTATCAGTTACCAGAGACGAACAGACTTCTGTTCTTTCTGTTGAAAGATCTAAATTTCGCCAAGGACGTAAACATCTATAAGCCTGTCGGCGATTTCATGCTGACATATCTGGACGAATTGGCGGCGGGAACGACCAAAGACCCATACAACCGGCCTAGCGATAGCGAATATGAGCGGAACGGGGTATGGGAATCTCCGCTCTATATCGGTATTCTGTTCTTCGACATTATGGTGCGCGAGGCCCTTTTCAAAGGCATGGAGTGGCACATGTGGCTGTACTACATGCCTCTTGTGGTCAAAGAGATTGAGAAGAACTATAGCTTTGACGGGCTTGGGTCTGATCACGAACATTATCAATACCCGAGCCGGTACGCGCAGCTTCTATATCGAATCTTCAGGAATATGCGCGATTGGATATTGGGCGTCCAGGACGTACCGTCCGACCAAGCTAACGTGAAATTGAGACGAGCTGACGATGAGCATGAGAATGGGAATATTCCGAAATCGAGCATCATCGCATTCTGTGAGAGCCTGTATACAGTTCTCGTTTCGGAGAGGATCGGAGAGAAAACGAAAGCCAGCCTCGCGGACATGGCGTTTGAGATTTATTTCGAGCTCAGAGCATCAGGCAAGTACGACAGCTATGCGGTTTCGATCCTCTTGGCGATGACACATGAAAAATCGTATGCGAAGCAGGCCCCTAAATATAGGGGGCTTCTGGCAAAGTTCTTTAAGGAGCAGAGGATCGAATATCGCTTGAAAAGGAAAGAAGAGCACGTGGACAGCGTTCAGGCCGCGCTGAAGTAGATTGCGAGGCCATGGCCAAGTGATCCAGTATTTCGATATACCCAAGAGGTCGACGCAGGCATCGTCAACTTAACGGGTGTGAGAAGCTGAGGTGGTGAGCAGCGCCGAGCGGTATCATCGTCATCGTTTTCCGATCGAAGTCGTGGAGCACTGCATCTGGCTGTATTTCCGCTTCTGCCTGAGCTATCGCAATGTTGAAGAGATAATGGCGGTGCGCGGTGTCCGAGTGACGTATGAAACAGTTCGAGAATGGTGCCAGAAGTTCGGCGCCCTCTATGCGGCGCAGCTGCGAAAGCGTCGCTCTCGCATCGGTTCGAAGTGGCATCTCGGTGAGGTCTTCCTCAAGATGAATGGCGTTCAGCACTATCTGTGGCGGGCTGTGGACCAGAACGGCGTCACCATTGACATCCTGATACAGCCGAAGCGGGATCGCTGGGCAGCGCTGCGCTTCTTTCGCAAGCTGCTGCGCGCCTCAGGAGGTGCTCCGCGCGTCATCATCACGGACAAACTCCGAAGCTATGCTGCAGCGAAGAGGCAGATCCTGCCCGAGGTAGAACACCGGCAGAGCCGCTATCTAAATAATCGATGTGAAAACTCCCATCAGCCCACACGCACTCGAGAAAAACAGATGAAGCGTTTTAAGAACCCTGAACAGGCACAACGTTTTCTTTCCAGCTTCGAATCGATCAACGCTCTATTCCGCCTTCGCCGACATTTACTCTCAGCAGCTTGCTATCGACGTCGCCTCACCCATGCACTTCAACTCTGGCGTGCTACCGCCCTTGCGGTTGCACTTCCCTAATACATAGGCTTACAACAAGCCTTTGCCCGCTCAAGGCTGCACCGCGGCCGTTAAGTTGACGATGCCCGCGGGCGAGCTTACGGATCGGCGAGAGCCGGAGGTTGACGGTCGAGGCGGAGAGCCCCTGATCGAGGAGTGACGACCGGTACTGCTGAACCAAAGCTTTTGTAAAGGCCGGCCCCGCCCCGAAGATCCGGATCCAGGTGAAGAAGGCCCTAAGACCGGTCGTATAAGACCGCCGGGAGTGCTCCGAGGTCACGCCATTGACGACCAGATCGATGAGGAAGGCCTCCGAGGGCCGGTTCCCAGGCGGTTGAAGCTCGATCTCACGTTCTGGGGTCATCCAGGAGAGAATAGCAAGATAATGGGGATTATCGGGTGCAATAGTTGCCGCTAATTCATGTTGTCGTGCGGATTCCGTGCGCACTCATGGTGTATTATGGTTCTCAGTTGAAGAGCGGCTAATTCCCTCTTCCTTAATCGCTTATGCCCTTCCCGCGCAGCTGGCTCCCGCGAATCCGCTCGATCGTCGCAGCAGTCGAAGACTGGCCCGCAGAGCACTTGGATCGCGAGGCGATTGCTCAAGTCTTCGCCCTCAAGCGCCGTGCCACCCTCTCACTAATGAAAGAGATCGGCCCGATTCGGCTCCGTACCGGTCGTTGGATTCTGCCACGCGAGAAGCTCATCGCCTTCCTCCAAGCCCAGGCGAAGGAGACGGAGGTCGAGCTGGCCCGCAAAGAACGCTTTACCCAGTCCTTGCTCGCTGCCGACGCTTCCCTGCTCCGCCGTCCGAGCATTTTGCTCGCGCCACGGACGCTGTCTTCTGAGCAACGGGAGGCCTATGCCGTCGGGCTGCCGGAAAGCGTGACCCTCGAGCTGGGTTCCCCAAACCAGCTTGTCGTCGAGTTCGCCACCATCGAGGAGCTCGCCGAACGCCTGCTCGCAACCGGAATCGCCCTCAACAACCGGTTTTCCCTCTACCAGGATCTGTTCGCACCTCAATCCCAAGCTGCCCATGACGAGGACCAAGCCGAGCGCGAGGATGCCGAGTGGTTGAGAAATTGGAGGCCGGATTAGGGCCATCGACCCTTCGACGCAGTCTTCCCTGCCCCTCCTCGACACCAGTACCGCGGCTGGCGCCGCAGCGCTGCAGCGGGCCGATCCTGAAGGCTTCGCCTATCTCCAGACGCATACCGTGCCGATCGTCACCCTCGATGGGCCGACCTTCCAATGCGCGTTCGGTCGGGAGATTTCTGCCAATCCCGTCAACACCAACATCATCATGCTCAATTCAACGAAACTGTTGTCGCCCGAGCTGAAAGCCTCGGAGATCTCACACGAGCTGATCCACGTTGAGCATCGCGACAAGAACACAAAGTACGGCCAGCACTACTGGTTACGACATCTTTTGTGGATGAGCGAGGAGGGGCGAAGCCCACCTCCAAAGTTTAACAACTGCCAAAACTCTCCGTGCTCCATACCCGTACAGCGTTGCCAGCGATTATCTGACCTTCATCTACACCCTGCCTCTGTATTACCTCGTGCTAGGCCTGGCTTCCCTGGGGCTCTTCAAGCTAGATCATCAGCCGAAGGTTCTCAACTGCGTAGCAAACCCAGGCCAGCTTTGCCCCCGTCACAGAAAATGCCCAATTTGGGCGTTTATTCCTGTCGCCAGCATGGACACGAAAGCGATAAATTCCGGTGAAAGCGCGAGAGAGGCAGAGCCTCTTTCGCCCCTCAAGATGCCATCCTTCTTGTTTGCTCAGTGTTATTTCCTTCAAACTCCGGCTCTCCGTCGGAAGACTTGAACGAGCTTTCCCGGCGGGCGTTCTGCCAATGCCGGCGAACAGCCGCCTTGTATACCTCCTCCCATGGGATAGGCAGACACTCGTGGGTATCCAACAATTCAATACAGAGACCTACAGGAAGAACGCTAACCTTCACTGGATGAACTTGTTCGCCAAGCGATAGTCCCGGCTCGGGACCGAACACATCAGAGCTCCAACGTGCCAACCCCTTTTGCGGAAGCGCTGCTGCCATTGTGAAACACCTCTTTCCCAAAGGTTGTTGAACAAAACCGAAGAGCAACCTTTCCAACGAACTACAAGTCATCTCATCTCGGTGGGATAATTATCCCACCGAGATGCAAATGGCCACTACGCTCTACCTGAGGCGGATGCTTTTTATCAAAAAACATTTTCTTCGCATGAGTTGCCTACCTCAACTCAAACGGAAAAATCGACGCCACTCATGCACCGAAATCATTTCTTCTTCTTCTTTCCGTACTCCAACACCGCGCTGTTCACCATTGCGTTCATCGATGTCCCGCGCGCCGCTGCTATCTGCTTGAGCCGCCGATGCAAAGCGGCTGGCAGCTCGATCGTCGTTTGAGCAAGGCTCCGTATGTCGGATGTCAGCTCAAGAACGGGTATCGTCGTCAAATCCACTGATTTCAAAATAAGCACCACCAGCTCCGCGAGTTCGCCATAGCGGCGAATCCGATCACGCAGCTGCATGTCCGCCTCAGCGATCAACCGGGGACGTAAGGCAACCGTTTCCTTACCTGAAGATCTTCCCGTTCCCTGCCTTCCGCTATCCCACGTCATACCAAACGCTCTCGCTCTGAATCTACCGTTCCCCTCGGACTCGCCTTAAACTCCACCACTCGACGCCCTCTCGAATCTGTCGCTTGTCTCAAATACTCGGCCCGGATACTATGAACCCGCTCATAAATCCCAACAAGTCTCTGGCATATCAGGATATACGCCGCGCAGGCCTCTGCAAGGTAAGACCCCACACGGCGTCTACCATACCCTATGGTTCGACCAAGCCCTTGGCCGACGATCGCGCTCTTGATCTTGTTCGCGTCCCGCCGCATCAACTCCCCGGCTTCCGCCGCACTCTCCGGGTCCAACGCCTCTGCTTGCGATGCCATCGCCATCATCACGTCTACGTTATGACGCATCCGGGCCAAACCTGATGTCCCGCCGATCAGACGAAGTTTTTCACTTTCAGATAGAGTTTGCACGGTTTCTTGCGGACGTAGGTACTCTCGCGAGAGAGCATCTATTCCATCCACGTCCACATCCTGCAAGCTCTCCATCAACGCCCGCCACGACATCGACGAGTACCTCGCCAGGCTCATTCGCGTAATCACGAATCCCATCGACAGAATACCGAGGATTAGTACACAGACCGCCAACAGAATCATGACCCGCACTCAGACCCGCTTCCCATAAAGTAGCCGTTCACGCAACTCGCTGGCGCGATCCTCGATCTCCTGTCTTGTAAACGACGGTTCGACTGTTGGCCGCGCGAATGTCACCGTCCAGTACAGCAAGGTTCCGAGGTACAAAAATTTGCCGATGTGGTCAAAGATCACCATGTCGTGCGGCCATCCCATCGCCAATTGCGCGATCTGCCCCGCCAGGACAACAAGCGCCCACACTGTCAGCCCTTGTCCAATAGCGATCGCTTCCCTTCTCCACGGCCGCCGCTGACGATTCAGCACCAGCGCCATGGCCAGAAAGATCTCACATGTCACCATCGACATGAAAATGTCGGCACGAATCGACCAGAGATACAGTCCCGACTCGTTCGGCGGCGAAATAGCTTGCGCCACAATGGCGGCCGCAACCATTCCAGCGCCCGCGAACAAAAACGATTCTCGCAAGCCCCGCTTAAACCAGACCCCTGCCGATCGTGTAAGGACCGTCGCGAGCTCAACAAGAATACCCACCTGCAATAAGTAGTCGCCGCCGGCAAACACCCAATATGCTCGCGCATACACCGAGCCGCCCCAACTTCGATGGGTATAGTACAAGGCGATCGTTCCGACCAACTGATACAACACGCGCGCCGTAAAGACGCGAAACGTCCACGCCCCCCGCGCACTAGCAGCGTCGCCAAAAGCACTGCATGGCCCACGAAACCCGCTACCCACAATGCGTAATCAAGCGTCCCTAGTCCGCTCTCCACTCCCTCTTCGCGGCCCCCGACTTCACAACATTCACAATCCGAACACCGACATCGCAACCCGTAGCCAGGTCATAATCTCATCTGTCGTACTCACCTCACTGCCCTTAGTCACCTGGCTGGCGCCCCTACCGGGTCTTGGGTTTGTACCCCCTACGGCGGCCGGCTTCACCACATTCGCAGCAGACAAATAAGGCGAGGCCGCGAGACACAACATCGAGACGAACGCTGCTTTCCGCATGAACGGGCCAATACTGCTTCGCATCGCACAGCTCCCAGACCATAAAATTAGGGTCGAATAAAAGCTTAATCCCGTTCATTTCTGCTCTCAAACCAATTATTTGAACGAGGTAACTCCTCAAAAGTAATCCGAGAGACCAACGCTGCGGCCTCGAAAGTAACCACAGGGTACCAAATAAACCGCCGCAGTCAAGACCTCCAGCCCCAAACAACCAAAAGCCCCTTCTTTCAAGGGATTTCCCGGGATATGCTAGTGCGGAGCCTAAACATGCCACTGGCTAACAAAAGGAAAGGGCGCATTGGCGGGCAAACTCGGTCCCTTGACAGTCAAAAAAATCACCAAGAATGTAAATCGCGACGGACAGCGCTGGACTCCGAAAAGCAGAGCGTTGATCTTGAGACTTCCCCAAGGGTTAAAAGACGAACTCATCGAGCAGGGTCACGCCCGGGGAGACATGGCCAGAGTTATCATTTTCGCTCTACGCAATGTTGACCTCGATTCCATCCCTTTTCATTCCACCAAGAATGCCACTGAACTCACCCTCTCTCCCCCCCAGCAGATCTACATAGGCGCGACGGCACGAGCTGCGATCAAGCAGGCCGCCGACGAGCACGATATGAGCGTTAATTTGCTCATGATCGACATTCTGACGGCGTTCTTCCGTGTGCTGAAACGCGATAAGAAGCTTCGCGATGAGCTGAAGATTCACTTGCGAGCCACACGGGGATTACCCATCGAAGACTAAAGTCTCGCCCTAAGGCTAAACAACAGCAAAGCAAGAGAAGGCGGGGGAGCCCTACCCCCTGTCTCCAGCCGGGCACAAAACCACCGTCCCCCGCCAGCCCCTCTGCGGGAGAACCCCGCAAAACCCCGAAAGACACCCCCCCCGCCCTTATGTTTGCCCCAGGATCATCCCGTGAGCGGTCTGGCGGGCGACCCACCACTCCCTACCGAAAACCCTCTGCTTTGATCTCGGCGCGATTTAGGGCAGATCCTCTCCGGGGACCATGTAATGAGTGGCAAGCAAGCTATGTGGCTAGCCATCCGATTTGCCGTTTACTAGCGCGGCTAGCTTGCTATATCGCTAGCCGGATGGCCAGCAATGATGCTAGCACCTCTTTGAGCTATCCAGATAGTCCGCTATGCGGCTAGCCGCATAAGCCGTATGGCCATATTTAGGAGCGCGAGATTAAGAACAAAAAAACATAAAAAAGTGGCGAGGCTATGTGGCTAGCCATTCGACATGCTGTTTACTGGTTTGGCTATCCTGCTACATTGCTAGTCCGATTGCCTGCAATGATGCTAGCTTCTATTCAGGCTATCGAGATAATATGGCTATGCGGCTAGCCACATAGCCATATAGCCACATTAGGAGCGCGAGATGAAGAAACCCAAAGACGTTGCAGAACTTGCCAGCCGTCTAGCAAACGCGGCGACAACCCCGCTTGTTGTTTCTGCTCCAGCCGTTGCCTCGGCTGCAGATGATCCAGATCCGGCCCCGGCAACGCAAGGAAAATCTTCGGCAGCAGCGCGGAGGCCTCGCAGGGCCTCAAACCGTAGTACCGTCGCCGTATTCCTGCGCGTTCCAGAACCCTTGTTCGAGCATTACGACGAAGAAGCGGTGCGGAGAACCAAGGCGACCGGGCGCGGTGTCACCGTTCAACAGGTCATGCTCGATAGGCTAGAGAATGCGGGTACGAACGCATGAGCCACAGTGTTTATTTCGGCGGCCGAAAAGGCGGCGCGACCAAAACGACGACTTCGCACCTGGTCTGTCTCGGCGCAATTCTGCACAAGCAGCCCGCAGCCTATGTCCTTACCGATCCAGACCGCCGGCTAAAAGAGGAAGGCCGGCCGTACAGTGTTCTCGACGGGCGTGACCCTAACGACCTTGCAAAAATCCTTGGCGCGATCGACGCCCACCGAAACGGCTGGTGGATTATCGACGGCGGCGGCAACCGCCCCGCCTTTGACGCGGAGATGGCGCGCCATGTTGATCTTGTCATCCTGCCGTTCCGGGATAGCGAGGAGGATCTTGAGGCCGTAACGCGCGACCTTCATGCGTACCCTAATGCGTTGGCGTGGCCATGTGCATGGCCCACCAATGACAAAGCTCGACAGGTGGCAAGAGGGCTGTTCGAAGCTCTTTCGCTTGCTTTCCCGCGGCGTGTTGTCACATCGCCTCTTTTCTTCGTGAATTCAGCAAAAGAACTCCTGGACGCGTCGCTCGACAATCCGTCGACGCCGACCCGCAACGCAGCGAGACGAGCATTTGACATTGTCTCTGATACCTTCGACGCTTACGCGCAAAAGGGCGACGAAGCGCGGGGCAGGGCGATTGCATAGGAGCGGGCAGCGGGGAATAAAGAAAAGGGAAGGGAAGGGGAAGGGCGCGGCATGACCATCGAGAACCGACCTTCGAGAGGCCCGCAGCTTCCGTTATGGCCGGAGCGGGTACGTGGCGGTCCGAACGCCATTCTGCGATCAGCGCTCTTCGCCGGCATAGCCAGCAAGAAGCGCCAAATTCTCGGCACACAGACGCGCCCGGAGAAGAAGCCAGAGGGCGTAACAATCGCCGCTCAGGACGGCATCAAGATCAAGTATTCAGGCGTGCAATTTAATCAGTACGACGCCGATGTATTTTTCGAGGCGCTACACCGCGCCAGGCGCGATCTTCTCGATACGGAATGCCGCTTCACCGGCGCCGAGTTTTTGAAGAGCATTGGCCGTTCGCGCAACAACCTGAATTACGAAGACTTGGACGAAAGCCTTGACCGCCTTCGCCGCGGCAGCCTTGATCTGGAATTCGAGGTCAGCGGCCGCCGCTACATTTTTAGCGGCAGCCTGGTCGCGTCCTATGTACGGGAAACGACGACGAAGCTTTATAAGGTGACATTCGCCAAGGAAATTCAGACACTGTTCATGCCGGCAACTTGGACACAGATCGAGTGGGATGAACGTATGGCTTTGATGGGCAAGCCGCTCGCGCAATGGCTGCACAGCTATTTCTCGACGCACGCACAGCCGTTTCCAGTCAGTGCGGCCTATCTGCAGGAGAAGTCCGGTAGCCCAACGAAGCTTCTGAAGCATTTTAAAGTCGAATTAAAGCGCGCTTTCGCCGCCATGGAAACAGCTATTGGCTGGGAGTTTTCGTGGGATGGCGACCTTGTGATCCTCAAGCGACCGCCGAGCGAAGCCCAAGGCCGGCATTTGGCACGGAAGGCCGCTAAACGCCAAGCGCAGCTGGCAGCTTCAAACGGGCAAAGAGGGGGAGGAATGGTCGCTGTAAGTGATTTGCTTCCCGGCTTGCTCAAAGATTTGAAAAGGAAGAATCGCCGTCAGTAGGTGAGCATTTCACCCGACCGCCACTTTTCAATTCGCCCGAATTCTGTCTTTGTTTCACCTCGAAGCGAGCATTTCACCCGACCGAACAGTGAAATCGTTGTGCTCATGCGGGTGAGCATTTCACCCGACTGCCCGCTAAATGATTCTTTCAAAGGAGTTTTCAACAGATCGTCGATCTGGAGCATTTGACCCGACTGGGTGGAGCATTTGACCCGACCAGAGTGAGCATACGACCCGACCAAAGTGAGCATTTAACCCGACCATGGTGTATTAAAATAGGCGCGTATCCGCTTATTAATCAATGATTTACAAGTTAGTCGCGCCGCAGGTAATCCTCTTTTAATCCCCTATAATCATTATTTAATCCCAGCCGTTCCTGTGGAAAAGCCCTTCAGAATACTCAAAAGCACCTGACGGGCAGTATGAAACCCACGCTCTGCCCTTAACCCAAACAGTCGTACCCGTGTAAAGCCATGCCCTTGAACCGAGACAAGACAACACATCTACCCCCGCCACATTTCTGCCTCAACACTTAACCATTCAAAAACGGGCAGCAGGAAAAGAAGATTGACGGCTTTGCCGCAAAACATCATTCCAGTCCTTGATCGGCAGCGGAGGGAAATGTGCGCGATAGATGAGATCCTCGCGGCCGCTTTCGGTGACGGCCATTTCGATGATCGCGGCGATTTGAGCACCGTCGGCATCGTTATCCACGGCGCTGACGACTTCGGAGCCGTTCGGCAACTTGGCGATTTCAGAACGGATCAAGCCAGGCTGTTGCGGGTTCAGCTTGCCGCCGATGCTGGCGTAACGTGTGTGCTCGTCCGGAAACAGCGCCGCATGGCTTAGAGCATCGATGGCACTTTCCGCGAAGACTAGGCGACGATCGCCGTCGTGAGAGTGGCTCATCCAAAGGCCTTTTTCTCCGCCGGCCGCGAAGCCGGTGAACTCGCGATTTTTTATTTCATAGCCGGAAAGGCCGCCGGCGTCGAAGTGCGGGAAGACAGCATTTCTTTTTGCATCGATCCTGATCCGACCGGCGAAGCGCGGCGCGCTGAGTACTCCGGTCGGAATCTTGCGGGTGTCTTCGAGATAGGGATGCCGGTTAGCTATCTGCATCGTGTAGAAGCGCCGCTCGACCGCCTGGCGATCCTTCGAGGTGACTTCCATCTTGGAGAAAGAGAGAAGGGAAGGGGTCGGGCGGCCGGACCAGGCGCGCAGCTCCTTGCGGATGCCGCCGAGGTTCACTTGCTTGCGGTTCTTGATGAAATCGATGATCGAGCCGTGATCCTGGTCGTCACGAACCGAAAAATAAACGTAATGCCCGTCCGCCCCGAGCTTGATAACGATCTTGTCGCCCGCGCGGCTGCGCATGACGGCGGAGCCGCGCCAGCTTTGCTTGCGATCTAGCGCGTATCCCTGATCCGCCGCATATTCGCGCAGATCGAGGCGCTTGAATTCTTCCAACTCCGGATCGAAGGACATCTCTTTTCCTACCGCCCTTATAAGCCTAAGCCAGAAACAGAACACTGGATCAATGCACGTCGCGTCGGCTTTGCTACAAATAACCGATTACCCGCCCCTTATGGCAAGATTCCACGAATCGCTCGCGAAGGCCAGCCCGTGCGCCGACGACGAGCGCACGCGTCATGCGAATGTCCACCATTGACCGTCTCTGATGTTGCCATGGATTTTCGTTCTGTCCACCGGAATCTGGCATACCCCATATGCACTTCATGCGCGCGATAGCACCGAGTTCGATAAATCCCGGTGAGAGCGCGAGAGAGGCAGAGTCTCTTTCGCATTGCAAGAAACTTTCCCGAAACCTACTTGCGTTGCACCGCAAGCGCGTGTATTCTCCGACTAAGTTGAAACGTACAAATCAACATGTACACAATGAGTGCTTACGTTGCAAAGTGTTTTAAATTAACTCATCCTGGAAGGAGGTGATTCTTGGAGAGTAATTACGCGCATATGACACGCGCGTTTGCTTAAACGAGCCAATCGCAGCATCTTCCGGGAACCCCACAAAAACTCATGCAAGAACAGCGCATGGCCCAGCCTCAATCAGCAACATTCACCAACGCAGGACATAGGAGACACCTTGAAGAAAAACAATCATTCCCGCCTCGCGACCACCGCCGCGCAAACCTTCACCCCGCAGCGAGTGAAACTGGCCGCGCGCACCCTCGTCCCCTTCCTTATTGCCGCAGCCGTAACCACCGCGGCCCACGCGCAGGGCACCGTCGATTTAAGCGGTGTGACTACTGCGATGACCGCTGTCGAGACAACTGTAAAACTCGGCGGCGCTATCGCGCTGATCATCAGCATCGTCTTCGCTGTGTTCCAGTTCATGGGCCGGAACATTGCGCAAGGCTTCATCGGCATCGCCGGAGCCTTGTTAGCAGGCATCGTCATCGGCTTCGGGCCGGGCTGGGTCGCCTCGCTCACCGGTCAGACCGTATCGATGCTCCTCGTGCACGTCGCCGGAACGGTCGCCTAACTATGCAAACCTCGAAGCGGGGAGAGCCACTGGCGATCAACCAGGCGCTTAACAAGCCCAAAGCAAAACTCGGACTGAGCCTGCCCATCTGGATCGGCATCGTCATTGTGTCGATCCTGGCTCTCCTGCTTCGGTTCTATTTCTTCTCCCTTTTCAGCTTTCTCAGCATCACGGGCGCGTGCTCGCTGATCGTGCGGAAGCACCCCAAAATGTTTGAGCTGTGGAGCCTCAGCTTCCACCAAGGGAGCTACTATGATCCCCGCAAAGACTAACCGCTGGTTCGCTGACGCCCGCGCCGCCAACAGCATCGTCCCAGTCTCCCGCTTCGTCGGACCGGCTATTTTCGCCACCAAAACAGGCGGCTATGGATGCCTCTTCGAGCTTTCCGGCGTGGACGAAGAGGGCCTTACTGATCAGGAGCTTGAGGCGAAACTTCGCGCCGTCGAAGGCGGGCTGCGCGGTCTGCCGGAAGGCTCCTGTCTCTACCAGTACATGCGGATCAAGAAAGGTTTCGCGATCCCGCGCAAGGACCGTTATGCGGATCCCATGACCCAATCGTTCGTCGAGGACCGGCTCTCGTTCCTAGACAAGACGGCAAAGTTCCGGCGCATCGATCTCCATTGGTGCCTCACCTTCGAGCCAAAACGCGCCAATCCTTTCAAAGCAAAACCGAATGAGCAGGCGACCGACAACGGTCGACTGCTGGCGGAATTGCAGAAGGCCGCCTCGATCCTCGAAGCGCATCTCGGCCCGGCCATCGGCCTCCGGCTCATCGAGAAAGAGCCATCATTCCAGTTCTTCGCGGAGCTCTTCAACCTCGAAGAATGGGCCGGCAAGACCCGGCTCCATGCCGACACCGGAGTGGATAGGCAGATCGCAGCTAGCCCCGTCTCCTGGGGAACGGACCGCCTTCGGGTGGGCAAACGCTATGTGCAAATGTTCACCATGACCAGCGCTCCGCTTGCCTCGCAGCCCTGCCTGTTCTCCGGCGCGGTGACGACGCTTGACTGCGACAGTGTCCTCTGTTCGACGTGGCGGCCGAAGTCTCGAGCCACGGTGAGAAAAGAGATTGGAGCGCAGGAAACCTTCATCGATTTTTTTAAGGTAGGTCTCTTCCAGCGGCTGATCGCGGGCAGAAACTTCGCCGCTCTCGACCAGGGCGCGGGCGCGAAGGCCGCCTCCGCGGGCGTTGATGATCTTGGCCTGGTCGTCAGGGAACTCGACAAAAAGGCACAAGGAGAATACTCCCTGCGGCTGCTGCTCTCGGCGTGCTCTCCGGAGGAATTACAGGACAATGCGCCGGTGGTTCATCGAATCTTCGTCGAGGCCCAGGCCACCGTGATCGAGGAGACTCTCGGCAATCTCTCTGCCTTCTACGCGATGTTCCCCGGCAACACCAAATTTAACGTCTTTCCCCTTTGGTTAGGCGAAGACCATCACGCCCGACTGTCGCCGGTGTTCGCCCCCAGCATTGGTCATCCGGTATCCGAAGATCTGAATAACGACGAATATCTCAACGTCTTCGAGACCCGGCAGGGGACTCCGTTCTTTCAGGACGTTTACGTCAACGGCGTTCGGGTCATGCTAGCGATCGGCCCTCCCGGTGCAGGGAAGTCGGTCCACGTCAACCAGATGATTTCGCTTGAACGCAAGTACAACGGCTTCACCTACATCTTCGACATCGGCAACTCCTACGAGAGCATGGTCGAGCTATACGGGGGAAGGGTGGACCGGATCGGACTGGACGGCCCGCGCGTCAATCCCTTCGCGCTCGAGCCGACTGAGAAGAACCTCAAGTTTCTTTACAACTTCATCAAGCTGCTGCTTACCAATGGCGGTGCCTTACTAAATCCCGAGGACGAGGATGTGGTCTTCAAAGAGGTCCAGAGCATGTACCTGCTCGACCCGAAAAACCGCCGACTCTCGAACCTGCTTTTACCCAAACACCTCAACCGCTATCTCGCGAAGTGGGTCGGCAAAGGCGTCTATAACGCGATCTTCGACAACGTCGAAGACTCGCTCAGCCTTTCGCGGATCCAGTGTTGGGACTTCGCCGGCGTCGCCAAAGACTATTCCGATCTGATCGAGCCACTGATGATTTGGCTTCTTCGGCGGATCGACGATGTGGTTTACGACCCCAAAAATCTCGGACTCCCGAAGCACGTTGTCATCGAGGAGATTTTCTCGAACCTCAAGAACAAGCAGCTCCTCGAAGGTGCGCTGGCCAGCATCAAGCAGGTCCGCAAGAACCTGGGTGGAGTGACCATGGTCGGCCAGTCGGCGAACGACCTTGGGGAGAACGCCCACTCGATAGTCAACTCCTGCACGTCTTTTCTGTTGCTCCCCGACGCCACTTTCAACCGAAAGTTCTACGGCGAATTGTTCAAAATGACCGACCAGCAACTCAACCTCTTCGAGAGCCTACGCCCGCGCGAGGCGCTTTACATGCGTCGCGACGGGTTGACGAAGGTGGTCGCGCTTAACCTCGACCCGCGCAGCTACGCGATCTTTTCGACCAAACCGAAAGACAGGGCGCGGCGCGGACGACTCATCGAGAAGTGGGGATTGCAAGAGGGAATCACCCGATTTGCCGCAGGAGAAGACGTCGCATGAAGAGATCGACCATCGCCGCCGTTGCCGACTCGCGCAGGTGGACAACGTCTCCCCCAAAAGGACTGACCTCGATGAACCTGCCGGCTGTCAACCGCAGCATGGCAACCGATGTCGCTAGGTTGATTACGGCGCTCGTCGCCATTGGGGTCTGCGCTTTGGTTCTTGGATACCTCATCGAGGCTTCTGGAGCAATGCAAGCCATTCGACATTGCGGCCAAACGCTTCAGGAAAGATTAGACCCTTCGTTGTCCCCAGACGAGAGCTTCTAGACCAACACAGAACACCAGGGAAATGGACGCCATGATGATGCATACCACCTCCGTAGCGCTGGCTGTTGTATCCCATGCCGCCATCCGGCCTGCCATCCTGGGGATTTTCCTTCTTATTGCTAGCCTCGCCCCATTTCTAGGTTCCGCTTTTCTGATTATCGATGCGTTCAATTCCATGAGTGAAGACGACAAACAGCTACGCCGTCTTCAGAACGAAACAGCGCGGCCAATCGATCGCTTGTAAGTACGACCCCGGGATCCCCGACAAACAGGGAACCGCTCCACATCCACCAAGACCGACCTTCAACCAGGGAGATAGAACACCATGCAAAGACCGCTCATCCTCACTACTTGCGTCCTGGCGACGATCGGCGCTTGGGGACAAACGCCAACCCCTCCGCCCGCCGTCCAGCCCAAAGCACCCCGAACCGTGGAGGTAAATCACGCCTCCGCCGCCCCGATCATCCGCACGAGTCTCAACCAGTCGACGCTTCTCGAGCTACCGCCCGGCGAAAAGGTAGCCACGGTTTTCGGAGGCAACACTGACGATTGGATATTCAACGCGGGCCATGTCGCCAGCCGCTTCATCAGCGTCAAGCCCAAGGCGGCCGCCGCGAAGAGCAGCACCAATGTCCACATCATCTCCGATCACGGCAACGACTACACGCTTGAGCTCAAAGAGGTATCCGGGGACCCAGACGCCTCCTTCGACTCGACCGTCTTTCTGACCGCGACCGACCCGGAAGCTCAGAAGAAACAAGCGGAAGCGCCTGTCTTCGTTCCCGCCGCCGAGGTGAAAGAGAAGGAAGAGATCCTCGAGAAGGAGGCCGCGGACGCCCATGCCGCCGCCGAAGCCGAGAAAGCGTCGGCACAGCGCGCCAAGGAGCAATACGAAAGCACTTATCCCAGCAACCTGCATTTCGATTACAGCTGGGACGAGAAAAAGGCCAAGGCACTCGGAGTCCGGCAGATATGGGACGACGGAAAATTCACCTACATCCAGGGCAAGTTCGAGGAGCCGCCCGTCGTCTACGAGCTGAAGGATAAAAAAGGCTCACTCATCAATTTCGATTTCGCCAACGGCCTCTACACCGTCCCCAAGCTCCTTCAAAACGGATACGTCGCGATCGGCAAAGCTAGGGTTGATTTCCACCGCGAGGAGGCCAACTAAATGGACACCGTTCCCCAGCAGCCCGTCGCCAAACCGCCGATCCAGAAAACCCTTCCTATCGTCCTCGTGCTTTTGGGCGGAGTCCTGTTGATTGGTATATCGACGGTGTTCAACCTCATTGCCGGTCATAAAAAAGAAGCCGCGAAGAGCACCATGCAGACGAAGCCCTCGACGGCCGACCCGCAGCAAGTGAGCGGATTCGAGAAACAGCAGGAGCAGATCGCCAAGAACGACCAGGACAACCTGCAAATGCAAAAAGCCCTTGCTGCTTTGCGGGCGCAGGACCAGGGCGCTCCCGGCCCAGAGGCAGACCCGTCCCTGCCCATGACTCCCGCCCAGAGCGCTGCGATCTACGGAGCAAGCCCGAATGCTCCGCGCCAGACCTCCGGACAAGCCGAGCTCGAAGCTCAGGCCAGACAGCAGGCGGCGGAGCGCGCGAAAAAGCGCGAGGATGCGCTCAACAGCGACACGGTCGCCATCGACTTTGCCATCCGCGAGACGCCCGAGGCTGCGTCGGCTGTATCGGTTCACGACGAAAATAAAGCAGGCGAAGACAAAGGATCTGGCCCGCCCGCGCAGGCGGCAGGCGACAGCGACGCCGAAAAGGACATCGCCGAAGAACAAGGGCCTCGGCTGGGCGACAAAAAAGACAAAAACCCGATGGCGGCCTACGATTTCGACGCCTACGGCGGACAACTCTACCGCATCTTCGAGGGCACGGTACTTGAAGGCGTCGTCACCAACCATACCGACGGCGGCATGGCCGGCCCGGTCCTGATTATGCTCACGACCGACTACTACTCGCACGACCACCGCCAGCTTCTTCTTCCTCAGGGAACCCGGCTGATCGGCTCCGTCCAGACGGTTGGCAGTCAGCAACAACACAAGTTGGCGGTCGTCTTTCATCGCGCGGTCTGCCCGGACGGTTTCTCGATCGATCTCGACAAATATCCCGGCCTCGATCCTTTGGGAACGACCGGCCTTGCCACCAAGGTTGACCACGGCTACGCAATGACGTTCGCCGCCGCCGCCGCCGTCGGGGGACTGGGAGGCCTCGCGCAAATCGGCAACGCCGGCAGCTCCTTAACCACCAGTAGCCAAATCCGCAACGGACTCTCGTCGCAAACCAGCGCCGAGGGCGAACAGATACTCGACCATTTCCTCAATCGGCTGCCGATCATCACGCTCAAAGAAGGCTCGCGCGCGCGTGTCTACATCGGCAAAGACATTCTCATTCCCTCCTACGCAAACCACCGCGTCAACCCGAATCTCTAAAAGGAGAAGCGTTCATGACACCACCGAACACCGCAACATGGAGCGGGATCGCCGTTCTTTTCGGCACTCTCGTGGCAGCCGTACCAGCCCACGCCCAGTTCGGCTCCGGCATCGTCTACGACCCAACCCAATCGGCCCACGCGATCAAACAGATCATCAACGAGACCCAAATGGCCGGTACCGCTCTGAAGACTTACAACCAGACGGTGACCACCTACAACACGATTTACAACAACCTGATCCACTTCAACTCCAAACAAATCTGGCACACGCTCGAGAACGCGCTCCTAGCCACCTCGGTCGAGAACACGTACGGGGAAACCAGCGGACTCCAAGCACAGTTGAACGGCCAATCGCAAAACCCTTCGCTGGTCTGGAGAATCATGAACCTCGCGCTTAACGGCACCTCGTCGAGCTTTTGGGCGCAGCAAGCTGTGGGAGCAAGCGAACGGCTCTCGACTCTCGCCCACATCGAGGCGATGGACGCGGCAAGCACGGCATGCCTTGGCGCTGTCGGCTCCTATAACGCGGGAAGGACGGCCAATCTTTCCGCCAACAACGCGCTCGGCACGTCGCAATTCGACGCGACGACCTTCACCAACAGCGAACTCGAACAGCTAAACCTCATCAACGTCGCGAACGCGCAGAGGATGCAGGAAGAGCATGCCCAGGGCCAGATCCACGCCTGCATGGCCGCGCAGGCGGCGGTCGCCAACATGGACAAGCGCAACGCCGAATCGGCGGCCTTGAACGACGCGCAGTACGTTCAGAGCCAACAGTCATCGAACCCCACCTACGCCGGCAACGAATCCGGCACGTGGACCAGTTACTACTAAACACCACCTAAATCCAAGGCGAGGCCCATGCTGAAAGCCATCGACACCAAGCTCCTGATCGCCATTCTCGCGGCGCTGTCCATCATCAGCGCCGCCATTTTCCGGATCGAAAAGCAGCACACCGATCAAGCCCGACGCGAAGCCGAGATACGCAAGCAGGATGAAGATTTCCGCAAGCAAGTAGAAACACTCAAGAAGAAGAGCCATGCGTCTGCCGGCAACGAAGGCGACACATGGAAGAAGTACTACTGAGGCTACTATCATGCATATCGCCGCCCCGACGCTGCTCGCCGTAGGAACCATCGACTGGCTCTACCAGTTAACGCAGCAACTCACCGATCTCACCACTGCTAACGGCGACGCACTCTCGAACTTCGGAATGATCCTGCTGGCGTTCCTCGCGACCCTCAAGCTGATCGGGGTGGCGATCCGCATGAGCCCCTGGTCCGCCTATTTCGGTGGCTATCGGCCCGTCTCGCTCGACGAACTCAAAGTGTTTCTTTTCCGGCTCCTGTTTTGCTGCGTCATCGAGCACTACTGGACCAACAACCTTCCCGGCGCAGCGTTCGGATTCAATCGGATGTTCTCCTACATCGCCGGAGCCATCTCTCAGATCCTCGATCAGAACTCGCTCAACCAGCTCCTGCAATTAATGCACACCGCGGCATCGGACACCACCTTGCCAACCGGCCTGGCCATATACCAATACGTCGTTTATTTCCTCATCATGATCTTGATGGGCCTCGCCTCCGGCATCCTGTTCCTCATCAACTCCAGCGCCTTTATCTTCTACGGCGTCACCGCCCTCTTCGGTCCCGTCCTGATTCCGCTCTACATGACTGAAACCTTTCGGGGAAAGTTTCTGCACTTCGTCGAGGTGCTGGCGAGTTTCGCCATGATCCGCGCCGTCGCGGCGGCGTTCATCTTCGTCTGGTCGGGATTTCTGACCGGGTTCATGCAGCAGACCTTCGAGGGAAATTACTCGCTCGCGAACTGGCTTGCCAACTTGGTCCCGTTCATGACCATCTACGTCGCATTCATCCTTAACATGGTTCTCGTTCCATCCATCACACAAATCATCTTCGGAGGAGGCGCGGGGGCGGCGGGCAAGATCGGCGAAATGGGTGAGCGCGTCGCAGCCTACGCGGTAACCAGATCATGAAAAAACCAGTCACTTACGTCCGAATCGAACCCACGCCGGCGCAGCGCGTGGGAAAGTCCGTCGCGATCGTCATCGGGTTCCTGTTTCTAGCAATCGCCATCGAAAGTCTCTTCTTCACCGTCCCAACCGCTTACCACATATTCAAGGCATCGAGGAAAACACATGTCCGCGCAAATAGCCAGTCCCACTAGCCACCTCACGCCCAAACAGCGAGTGGAGGCTGACGAGATCGCCAACGAAGTCTACGCCGCGCACTACAACGAGCGCCGCATTGCGAAGCTCGCCATCGTCTCGCTCGCCGGGCTCTCGCTCGCCCTCGGCGGAGCGGTGGTCTATGTCTCCGCCCGTCCCGCTGTCAATCGCTACATTCGCATCGACGAGGCAGGCCGAGCGCAGGCCATTCAATATAGCGACCTGAGCTACAGCCCGCGCGAGGGTGAGATTCGCACCTACCTCACCGACTGGGTGAATTACCGCCACACCATCAATCGCCAAACCATCGCAAAAAAATATCCGATGAACTACTACTTCCTCTCGGGTCCACTCGCCTCGCAGCTCATCCTGGCCGACAACAGCAACCATCTCACCTCGCAGGTGATCGCCGGCCAGATCGAGCAGAGCGACGTGCAGGTCAACAACGTCACCATCACGTCGATGTCGCAGGAGAGTATCTCCGGAGCGGTCGTGTCGCGAGGCACGGCGCTGATCAACTTCGACCGCATCTACTCGCCCGAACAATCACGCGAGCCTCGCACCGAACACTGGATATCTTCGGTGACTTACTATCTCAATCCCGCGCAGGTGAGCCTCCAGGCGCGGACCAACCCGCAATACGAGACCATCAATCCGCTGGGACTCACAATCACCGAGTTCCATGAAAACCGAGCCTCCGTCGATCAGACTCCGGAAGGCGCGCGCGCGTCGCGGCCAGAGGTGAAACCGTGAGCGACAGCGCGACCGTAACAGCCACCGATGAGACTGGCTGGGAGAAAGTTCTTCCTTTCTTCGAGGACGAATTGCAAGCGCTGATCCTCGACAAGACGATCAGCGACTTGATGGTCAATGGAACGCGGGGCGTCTATGCCGACCGGGGAGGCGTTGTCGAGCACATTCCGCTCACCAACACTTACAGCGTCGAACGACTGGAGGCCGCCATCCAGCGCGTCGCCCGCATGATCGGGCAGGATCTGACGCAACAAAATCCGATCCTCAACACGCGTATGCCCGATGGTTCGCGCGTGGCAGTCGTGGGCTCTCCATCGTCGATCGGTGGCCCGACACTCACCATCCGGAAATTCAACCAATGGTTCACCACTGACCAGCTCATCGAGAAGGGAAGTCTACCCGCTGCTGTCCGGGACAAGATTGTTTCGCTCCTGCTTGCGAAGAAGAACGGCATCATTGCGGGCGGTACGGGATCGGGCAAAACCACGCTCATGAAAGCGATCCTCGACCATGTCCCGCTCACCGACCGGCTGATCGTCATCGAACAGGTCGCGGAACTCCAGGTCAAGCAACCGAACGCTGTTCGCTGGGAGGTTGTCGATCCTATTCCCGGACAGTCGCGTGTGTCGCCGAGCGCGTTGCTCGCGGCGGCCCTCCGCCATCGCCCCGATCGCATCATCTTCGGCGAGATACGCGACGAGTGCGCGAACGATCTGCTGCAAGCCATGAACACCGGACACGGCGGAACGCTCACTACCTTACACGCGAAATCGGCGTGGGACGCATTGAGCCGCCTCTCGAATCTCGCGTTGAGTGCGCGTCCCAATATCAACCACAGCTTCATACGATCGGAGACCGCCGACGCTATCGACTTCGTTCTTTATTGCGAACGCGACTCGACCGGCAGGCGCAGAGTTCGCGAGTTCATCGGCGTCAACGGCTACGACTTTCCGACGCAAACCTTCCTCACCGAAGACTATTACCGCGCGGAGACAAACCCCGCTGCGGCGCACTAAACGGCAGCGCTCCGGGCGCGACAACAAGCGCCCAATCATCCACGCAACACAACCCCAAATCTCTCTGGAGGAGACCGATAGATGCCACTACTCGATATCAAACTCATCAAGAAACTCACCGTGCTCTGCACACTTGAAGAGTCAACGGTGCAAACCGTTGACCAGTACGCCGCGTTCGCGAAAGCGCCTGCCGATGAAGTGGTGAACAAGGCCATCGAATACGCGCTGGGAAGAGATTCTGAGTTCCAGAAATATCGCGCGGCGAACCCAAAAGCGCCCGCCGCGCTGCGCGTCAAGACGCCATCCAGCGGCTCGCCAAATAAGAAACGCGGGCCGAAGCCAGCGTCTCTTATTGCGGCGGATTAGTAGATGCGACGCGGCCTATTCTCCATCCGCTTTGCGGCCTCTTCGCTGGTAAGGAAACAGCGCGGTAATCTTTCAGCGGTTGTGGTGGACATCAAAGGATGTGCTTCGCACATGGAAATGACGACACTCCATCCCTTCCAGGGTGGTGTGCAGCGGCAGAAAGTAGACAATAGTCAACCTTTTACCCAAGAACAACTTACACGCAATCGGTAGACAGTTGTAGACCTCCGGTCTTCAATTGTCTACCGCTTCAAAGGAACAAATGGAACCGATTGAAACAGGAGCGCCACTGGACTTCGAGAGCCGGTTGCGCCGTTCGCAAGGACGGGCGGGACGCAAGCATGTAGCAAGCGCGAAGGTGACTGGGGCTGAATATAGCCAATTACAAGTAGCGGCGCAGAGGGATGGCAAGGCCCTTAGCGAATGGGCGCGCGAAGTGCTCTTGCGGGAGGCGCGGCGAAGCCCGCGCGATCCTCTTTTCACGGAGATCGTCGCGACACGAATGCTTCTGAATCTTGTGCTGCAGCACATTGCCTGCGGCGAGCTGATGACTGCAGAAATGTTTAGCGACATGCTCACGAAAGTGCGCACGACGAAGCACAAACAGGCGCTCGAATTGATGGAACAGTACGCGACAAACGATCCGAAGGAGATCTGACAAATGGCCCAGCAATGGGGACGAAAAGAGACGGTCGTCTGGCCGCCGCAAGTTCCAATCTACACTTACGCGACGCTGATTCTCGCAGTGCCGATCACGCTCGCACTGCTCTTCAGCATGTATGCGATGAAGCCGTTTCTCGCGCGGAACTACACCGGAGCATTCCTCCAGACGGCTGCCGGGGCCCAGTTCAACATGCACGGATCGTACCGGCTCATTTATCTCGGGGGAGGGAAGCGAGCGCCCCGCGTAGCCGTTCCCGACGACTTCGTTCCCGGCTCCATGACGCTGCCCGAAGGCAAGCAACTCGACGTAGAACTGTCTCCGGTGGCTAAGGCGCAGGGATACACCACGCTCTTTCGCGGGCCGGCGCGCAAGGTCGCCGACACCACTCTTCATCTCTGGCTTCAGTCGTCGATCTTCGGAGGAGAAGACCTTCTGAGCAGCTATCAAGCCGCGTTGATCGAAAGCGGCGTGGTGATGGTCTTCATGCTTTGTTTCGCAGTTCCGTGGGATCTAAAGCGCGGCAAACGCATGAAGTACGGACGGCTCCTTCGCGGCCCCGAGATGCACACGCCGAAGGAGTTCAACCGGGCGGTGAAAGGCCAGGGTCTCGGTCTGGTAACAACCAGGAAGGGCGTCATCATCCGGCTGCCGAGACGCGCCGAGGCAAAGCATATTCAAATCATGGGCGACACGGGCGTAGGGAAATCGACCTTGCTGATGAAGATGCTCGAACAGATCGAAGACCGGGGCGAATCGGCCATCGTGTACGACCCTGCCGGAGAGTTCGTGCAGAGGTTTTACCGGGAAGACCGAGGCGATTTCATCCTCAATCCCTTCGACGAGCGGTGCCCCTATTGGACGCCTTCGAGCGAGCTGCGAAACCCGGCCGAGGCGCGGACCATCGCCGCGTCGCTCTATCAACCGACCGACAACAAGAAAGGCGAATTCTTCACCGACACGCCGCAAAAGGTCTTCGCGCACCTGATGAAATACCGTCCCTCTCCGCATGAATTGGTCGCGTGGATGTCGAATGAAACCGAGATCGACAAGCGCGTCGCCGGCACGGAAATAGCGGCAATGATCGCGAAAGATGCCCCCGACCAGAGGAACGGTGTCCTCGCATCGCTCGGTTTGATCGCCGACAGCCTGCGGCTTTTGAAGACCAGCGAACAGGCCAAAGGACGGGAGTGGAGCGCAACCAAATGGTCGGAGAAACGTGAGGGCTGGATCTTCCTCACCTCCACCCAGGAGGCCCAGCAAGAGGCGCTCCGCCCGCTCCAATCGTTGTGGATCGACCTGCTCATCCTCCGTCTTCTGAGCCTTCCCGAACCCGGCCAAAAACGGGCATGGTTCGTCATCGACGAGTTGGCCACCCTGCAACGGCTACCGCAGTTCCACACCGCTCTGACCAAAGGCCGCAAGAGCGACAACCCGATCATCTTCGGCTACCAAGGGAAGGCCCAGCTCGAAGTGATCTACGGACACCTGGCGGAGGTCATGCTGTCGATGCCCTCCACCAAAATCATCATGAAGACCTCGGAGCCGAACGCGGCCAAGTGGGCTTCCGAGCTGATCGGCGAGATCGAAATCGAACGAGTACGGGAGACGGTCGCCGACGGTAAACGGGCCGGAAAGAGCTTCACCATGGACCGTCAGATCGAGCCGCTGGTCATGGCGTCGGAGATCGAGGGTCTCGAAGACCTCCATGCGTTTATGAAGTTGGGAAACCACGTCACGCGGTTCTCCTTCCCCCGCATGGACCGGGCAATCATCGCGCCATCGATGGTCTCGCGGGAGATTCCTGAAGAAGATATGTGGCTCCCTTCGCTGCCTTTAGAAGTTCCGAACACGATCGAGACGGTAGAGGAGGCAGTAGAGGAGGAGACAGTCGCCGCCACGCCCCCATCCATCGAAGAACTCATCGACAAGGGAGTGGAAGCAAAGTTCGACGAGTTGCTGGCCGACCTCGACCGCCGCCTTGAGCAGCGCTCTCCGGAAGACGCCGAATCTACAACTCCGGGGCCGCAGGCCGTCCCTTCGCCCACGCCCAAACCGCGCCCTCTGCCGTTGTTTACTCCGGCCCTCGACCGCAGCGCCAACCTATAGCCAAAGCGAGAAGCCAGAATGCTCAATATCTCCAAGGCGCTGAGTTCGAGCCAGGCGCAGACGTATCACAAGCTGGAATTTACCTCGGAAGCGGCGAACTACTACAAGCAGGACGGTGCGGTCGCAGGCGAGTGGCAGGGACAGCTTGCGGCCAAGATGGGACTGAGCGGAACCGTTACCCCTGAGGAGTTCGCCCGCCTCACTGAAGGCCTCCATCCCCAGACTGGCGAGCAGATGGTCAAGCATCGCGAGGCCCAGGAGTACACCAACGCGGACGGCTCGACCACCAAAGCGGTCGAGCACCGCGCCGGGTGGGACGCTACCTTTTCCGCACCGAAATCGGTTTCCTTGACCGCTCTCGTAGGCGGCGACGAGCGGGTCAGGGAGGCCCACCGGGAGGCGGTCACCGCCGCGCTTACCGAGCTTGAACGGTACACACAGGCGCGGATCGGCGGCAACAACCCCGCCGAAACGACCAGCCAATTTATTGCCGCAAAGTTCGAGCATGACACCGCCCGACCCGTCGATGGCTATGCCGCACCCCAGCTCCACACCCACGCCGTCATCTTCAATGTGACGGAGCGAGCGGACGGCTTCGAAGGCGGGAAACAGACCCGCGCTCTCCAGGAGCGCGCCTTCTTCGACTCGCAGAACTTCGCGACCGCCGTCTACCAGTCCGCGCTCACCTATCGGCTCCGCAATCTCGGATATGAGATCGAGCCGGGGAAGAGCGGAGCGCCCGAGATCAAGGGCTACTCACAGGAGTATCTGGACGCCTCAAGTCCGCGCTCCCAACAAATCAAAGATCACCTCGAACGGACAGGCCAGAGCGGCGCGGAGGCGGCCCAGATCGCCGCCCACGCGACCCGCGACAGCAAGCAAATTCTTACGCCTGAACAGGTGCTTGCCGCCCATCGCGAGATCGCCGAGTCCTTCGGCAATGAAGCCGCCACAGTTGTGGCCGAGGCGCGAGAACGCGCCCAGAAGCGCATCCAGAATCCCGTAGCCCAGACAGACGAAACCGCCAGGGAATCCATCCGGGCAAAAGAGGCGGTCACCTACGCGCGGAGCAGCAACTTCGAGCGCGAGGCGGTCGTTGACGAGCGGGCACTGATGCGGGACGCGCTGCGTCACGGCATGGGCGAAACCACCTACCCACAGATTCGGGCCGAGTTCGAGAGCCGCCGGAGCCGAGGTGATTTTGTCCGCATCGAGGGTGAGAAATACGATTCAGGACGGAAGTTCACCACCCCGGAGACCATCGCCAGTGAACGCGCGAACGTGGCCCATGTCATGCGCGGCCAGCAGCTCGTCGATCCTCTGATGGATGAAGAACACGCCGCCGCACATGCCTCCCGCAAGACCTTCCTCAATACCTCACAGCGGGCCGCGATTCAGGAGGTGCTCACCTCTCCCGACCGCATCCACGGCCTGCAGGGGCTCGCCGGAACGGGCAAAACCACCGTGCTTTCAAGCATTCGCGAGGGCGCCGAAAGCGCAGGATACTCAGTTGTTGGCTTCGCTCCCACGTCAAGGGCGGCCGCCCAGCTCCGCGAGGCCGGCATCGCCGCGACGACCCTCCAAAGCTTTCTCGCCCGAGGCAATCAGGGCCAGCCGGCGGGTGATCCTGCCAGCCAACATCTCTATCTACTCGACGAATCGAGTCTTGCCAGCACCAAACAGATGCGCGCCTTTCTCGACAAGATCCACCCGCAGGACCGCATCCTCGTCATCGGCGACACCCGCCAGCATCAAGGCGTCGACGCCGGGCGGCCTTTCGAGCAGATGCAGGACGCCGGAATGCGGACCTCCCGGCTCGATCAAATCATGCGCCAGAAAGACCCTGAGCTTCTCAAAGCTGTCGAGCTTCTCGCGACCGAAAAGACCGTCGAAGGCGTACGCCTTCTCGGAGAACAAGGCCGCGTCACCGAAGTCAAAGACGGCAACGAACGCGTCCGCGCGATTGCGCAAGACTACGTGGCGAATCCCGAAAACACCATCGTCGTCTCCCCCGACAACCGCAGCCGTCAGGCGATCAACCAGGCGATCCGGACCGAGTTACAGTCGGCCGGCTCCCTCGCCACCGACGACCGCGAATTCCGCATCCTCGCCCACCGCTCCGATATGACCGGAGCCGATCGTGAGTGGGCGGCCCGATACCAACCCGGCGACATTCTCAAATACACGAGCGGCAGCAAGCTCTATGACATCGACCGGGAAACAACAGCCAGGGTCGTTTCCGTCCAGGCCCGCGACAACACTCTGACGGTTGAGCGCGAGGATGGGCAAGCCGTCACCTACGATCCCAAGCGGCTGAGAGGCGCGAACGTTTACCGGGAAATCACGCGGGAATTCGCCACCGGCGACCGTGTTCAGTTCACCGCGGCCGACAAAACGCTTGCCGTGAACAACCGCGACCTTGGCACCATTGTCAGGCTCGACGACGCCGGGATCGCCGTTCGGATCGACGGCAAGGAGGAGCGTGTCGTCTCCTTCGATCCCGCCAAGATGCGGCACTTCGATCATGGCTATGCCGTGACTTCCCATAGTTCCCAGGGACTCACCGAGGGCCGCGTCATCGCGAACATCGACACGAACTCTTCCCGTTCGCTCATCAATACTCGGCTCGCCTATGTCGCGATCTCGCGCGCTTCGGACGACGCCCGCATTTATACCAACGACCGAGAAACGCTGGGGACGCGCCTGGCGACTGAAACCAGCAAGACCGCCGCAGTCGATTTCCGCCAAAACACGGCCGAGGCGAAACAGGCCGCTTGGCCGGCCGCTACCAACCAGTATGCCGATCCCAACCATCGCATCGCGGCGGTCGCCCTCGCCTACGCCGAGCGGCCCGACAGTACCGTCGTGGTCGCCCCAGACCGTGTCGAACGTCGAGAACTGAACCAGCTCATCCGCTCTGACCTCCAATCCCAGGGGCGCGTCGCGCCCGACAGCGTCGCTCTCATCGTCCATGCCGAGAAAACCCTGAGCGATCCTAGAATCGCCGCTCAGTACGCGCCCGGCGATGTCATCCAGTACCGGCAAGCGAGTCCGACCATCGACGGAATACCGCACAACAGCATCGCGGCGGTGTTATCGGTGGACGCCAGAAACAACACCCTGACTGTTCAAACTCCAGGCGGAGATGTGGCCACCTACGATCCGCACCTTTCGAGAACGATGACCGCCGAGAGTACCGTCTTTCGTCAGGAGCAGCGCGAAATCGCCAAAGGCGACCGCGTCCAGTTCACCCGCACGGATGCCGACCTCGGCATCCGCAGAGGCGAACTGGGGACGGTTACGGCGATCGACCCGAGCAATCTCGAAGTACGGCTCGACAAAGGTTCGCTCGTCAAGCTCACCGCCGACCAGGCCCGCCACATCGAACATGGCTACGCAATCGAGAGCGTTAAGGCCGGAGCTCCGGAGCGAGTACTCTTCACCCACGACACCGCGTCGGTCGACCGGGAGATCGCCGTGCTCTCCCGAAAAGGCCGCGAAGTCAATCTCTACATCTCCGATAGCCCAGCGGCCAGGAACCAGGAAACCCCAGTCCGGGATTCACCAAGACACCCCCCGCCCGCACCGGCTGAGACGCCCAGCCAAGCAGTCCCAAATCAAAAATTCCAAAGCACCGCCGTCTCTCTAGAACTCCAGCAATTCGAGAAATACCACGACGCCGTGCAGGCCGAGCGTTACCGCGTCACCTCGATCAAGATGCTGCCCGACGGCCAGAACAAGATTTTCATCCTCGATAAGGACAAGCAGACCGGGGTGACCAGAGGCTTCACGCCCGAGGAGATCGCCCAGCGCATCCCGGAGATGCAACGCCTTCAGCGTCGGGGCGAGAATATCTATTACACGCCCCTTTCAGACAACAAGCACCACATCCTGATCGACGACGTTAACCGACCTAAATTCGCGAAGCTGATCGCGGACGGCTACAGGCCCGCCGCCCTGATCGAGAGCAGTCCCGGCAATTATCAGGCCATCCTTACCCTGCCCAAGCTGGGAACGGCCTTCGACCGCGAGGTCGCGAACCGCCTGACCGTCGAGCTCAATCGGGAGTACGGAGACCCGAAGCTCTCCGGCGCCATCCATCCGCACCGTGCCCCCGGCTTTGAGAACCGAAAACCCAAGCATATGCGGGAGGACGGCAGTTATCCGGAGGTTCGTCTGCTCAAGGCCGAACGCCGCGAAGACGGCAAGGCGCTCGAAATGACCCGCGCGATCGACGTCGACTATACCCAGCGGGCCGAAAAGCACACCCGAGAAGCAGGCCTGCGTCACGCCGCCGTCTCCTCAGGGCAAGCCAAGGACCTCTCCCAGGTTTACGACGTGCATCGCAACGACATTCTGGCCCGTCAGAAAGGCGACATCGACTACTCCCGGCTCGACAGTATGATCGCGCTCCGCATGAGGGCCACCCACCACGACCGGAGCGCTATCGAGGCGGCCATCCTTGACGGCGCTCCGCGTAGCCGCCCCGCCGACGCCAACCACAATCATCAATGGGAGTATTACGCCCAGCGGACGGCCGACAGCGCCTACACACCGCAGGCGGACAAACAACTGGAATCTCTTGCCAAGTACGCGAAACACTGGGCGCGGCTCGAAGCGCGCGGGTCGCAGGACGACAATAGCCAGCGCAACCAACCGCCCCAGTTCGAGCCGGCAGCTCTGTCTCCCGCCCCTTCCGCGACGACCGGCAACAGCGACGCCGCGCTCATGCCGCCCGAGCGCGTCTCCCACCGGCCGAGGATTCGCCACTAACCAACGCCAGGTCACTGCGACGAGTGAACAATAGCGGCGACATCAGCTGGCACAAGAACAGAGTCTTCATCAGCGAAGTATTCCCTTCGAAGAGTTGGGCGTCGAGTTGATCACACCGGGGTTCTACATGGTCTTCTTTCGTGGAAATCGGAGAATTCAGCTCTGAAGAGCTGCGCTTCAGAGCAGCGCGAAGAGTGCTCTGAGCCTGTCGATGAGTGCAAGAAGGCCGCCTGATCACGGCGACCTCACAGAGCCTTGAAGAAGAATGGGGTTGCCGGATTGATCTGGCAATTCCTTGTCCATATTTCCGGCCAGGCCTTTTCAAACGGGAACGCTTTTACTTCCCCCCGGATGGCTGTGGCATGTTGAATAATCCGGCATCAATCGCTGGATTCAGTTCGACTTGCTGAATTTGCATCTCGAATACGGACTGGCCTGCAACCCTCACATCCAGCGAATAGGGCAGCGTAACACCGTTTAGTTTTCGATACTTGGTGGGATAGCTCTCGATAAGCTGCACAGCTCCCGCTTGCTGGATTTGAGTCGACGTTTTCGCGATCATAAAGGTGTTTTGATCGATATAGTAGTCAAAAGCATTGCCGTCGGACCATTTAGCTCTTAAATGATAAACCTTGCTGCCGTTTACTTCATCATTGCCTATCATTTGTATCGTTTGGCCAGCAACCATTGCACGCAGATATCCGAGGGTAGAATCCATTTGGGGGGAAGACAGACTGCTAGCCGTAGATTGCTCCAAGACTAAGGGCGCGGCACCCCCCGTTTGAGGGTCTACGGCCCAAGCAGTAGTTCCATCAAAGCCGGAGACAACTTTCCCCGTCGTCGAAGTAGTCACTGTGTGCATGAGATTTGGTCGCTTCATCGTGATGACTACAGACCTCTCAGCCGTATCGGAGCCAAACGTGGCACTTGCCGTCAATCGGATTTCTTCGATTTGCTTGAGCACGTCCTGTCCTCCGACGGCCGCTTCATTCCCAGCTATTACCTGATCGACTGTCGGACTTTGGGACGAAGCTATCGACGTACAGCAACCCACGAGCAACAATACCCAAATCGTCTTAATTGCAAGGTTGGTGAATATAGAAAGGTGATGTCGCGTCATCGAATACCTCATTGAGAAACTCTCGAAATGTTGGAAGATCCCCTCGCGTGAATCTCAAAAAACGTAGTCCTGTCCCTGTCGCGGAATACCGGACCCGTGACACGCAGCGTATCCCCAATTTTCCAACTTTCGTGGCTGCTATCGAAGCGCTCATCGCCCTCATGAAGGTACTCAATCCGGACATATCGAGGGCCATGTATTCCGGTTACGTCACCTGGGACAATAGTCCTTCCACCCACGTCCACGCTATTCACCTCCAAATCGAGGCTCACATAGACGTCGTGACCAGGACTCGGGTTGTTGCGAAGTACTCCTGTGACTGTCACGTTCCCGAGATCCGGGATCGAATCCCACCCGGAATACCCACGCATTTTGGCAAAGGGAGTCGTCAGGAATACGTCCCACCCGCACTCCTTCTCCCCCCCGGATGACACACAACCGGGGGTATTGATGTTTGTTCTCATTCCCTGTACGAAATACTCACCTCCGCTCATTCCACGTACGGGATTTTCCCACTCAGAGTGCCCCTGCCTTAACCGGCCATAGCCGTTGTTGAAGGTCACGTAGTCTCGTCCATTGACAACGAGGGTTACGCTGTCAGGTTTCCATTGCCCAGGCAGCGGAATGTCGATCCCAGGGACGATGTTATCGATTAAAGTTTTAAGGTCAGAGATCGCGCTATCTAGACCGTCTGCCAATTTATTTAGCGCGTCATATTCAAGTTGATCTGCGGTCAACAATGTTTGTTTCGTTACTTGAAGTTGCGCATCTGTCGCTTCGGCGGCCACTGCTGCCTGAACCTTTATCGCGAATGCAGCGGCATCAGCAGTAGCGTTATTAAAATCTTTCTCAAGCTGTGTAACCTTATCATTTAGTTGTTGGATGAGAGGGTTTACAGCGCACACAAGTTTGTTCGTTATCAAGCAAGCAGGACCAAAAGCCATGCAAAGACCAATTTGCACCTTTTCGTTATGGCAAACCTGGCCTGGCAATGTAAGAAGTTGGTGTCGAATATCAACGATCTGGTTTTGGATATCTGTGACTTTGTGAGTGAGGTTTGCCCCTTGATCAATTATTGCCTGCGCTTGCTTAATGGCGTCTTGAAGTTTACCGATTTCATTGGCAATGAAGTCGATTGCCCGTTTCTGCAGTTGAAGTTGCTGGCGATCAAGTTGGATCTGGGCTGACATTGTGTTAAGTGCATCCGAAGGCTTTGTGGGCAACGTTTGTCCGAGGTCCACCGTTGAGTCTGGTCCGTTAGCAACGCCACAAATTTTGGGGAGCCAGATGCCTTTTTTCTCCAATCTCACTTTGACTATATCTCCAACATAGAGCGGAACCGGGCTTGGGACGAGAGCCGAGCAGTCTCCTCCGTCTACTGTCTTTGGGTCGTCGATAGTTACAGTCGTCGTAGCTCCTCTGCTGAAATCCCCTTTTCCGCTGATCAGCCACGCCTTAGGGCCAATGTCTAGCCAAATATCATCCGGCTTACCCAACAAAGGATCGTTATCGCTCGCCAAAAGATCGTTACTAGTCGTGATCCGAGCAGCAAGGGTGGTAACAACCTCGCATGGCGATATCAGCTTATCCGCATCCGTGGGGGGGAGATGAGCTAGGCACCCTTTCGTGAATGGTATTCCCTCGATGGTAGTATCTGCCCCGAGAGTGCCGGACACCACACTAGCGCGCTCCACATTTAATTCGGCTCCAGTGCCTCCCGCCAGAGGCAGGCCGAAAACTGTCGTATCGCGGGCGAGCGTGGCATAATTTACGTGGCCAGTTCCGTCGAATGTCGCAGGTGAGTTGACCGCGATAGGGATGTTACTTACTAACATAATGCGGTTCGGCGCGACGATTTCCTGTACTTTGCCAGTGGGCCGTCGCGATAAGACCTTATACTCATCTGCCGGTAGCTCGGACAACATATTATAAGAGCCAAACTGTTCTCCTTTCACGCTGAGTGAATTCCAAAGTAAAGGACTGGCTGTACTAGCTGAAATATTTGCGCTTAGTTCGCCGTTTCGAAGAGTGACCTTCGGAGTGGCCCGATACTTCATCAGCGAAAAATGCACGGAAAGGCGTCCGTCGCCAACGGGGAACGCGCCCTTATCGACAAAGTTCAGAGGGCTTTTAGAGTTAGAGTCGTATGTCGATGGTGCGATCAGACTCAGCAATCGTCCGTTCGTTGCACCTAGTATCTTGCCGGGGCTCAAAGCGAGATGAAGCGTAGGTAGCGGGCCGGATATACCTCCGTCGCTCTCTAGTTGCAAGTGCTCAGAGACAATACGTGAGCTGGGACCGACCGGGAGACTGGTGTCGGCATCGAGCCCGACCTGTCCGCCAGAAACATTCGCGGATAACGCTAGAGTACCGGAGACGTTTCCGGTGACGGATCTGGTGAGCAGTCCGTCCAAATGCCCATCTGCGAGAGTGACCGAGGATGTTGGCGCGAAAATTGCTTGACCGGAATTGAAATCGGCGCTGAGATGGAGCCCCCCGACGATTCCGGCATCCGAGAAATCAGCGGTCTTATCTGAGGTCGGGTTTTCTATCATAGCTCCGATCTTAGGAGCGATTGTCAGCGATGGCGAAACGACTGTGCTCTTAGAAGTGTCGATATTTAAGGACAATGCAGAAAGCGGTCCGATGAGCCCAGAGCTCGATGAAATGTTCAATGCGTCAAATGTTAGGCTCCCGTGAGAGGTAGCCACGAGCGTTGATCCATAGAACGGTATTGACCCCGCCCCGGTATCAAGTTGCCCACTCACAGTTCCAGTGAAGTGCGAATTCCCATTGGTGGTTATCGCAAGATGCGCGTGGCCTGACGTGATGGGTAATTGTCCGTTCGTGCCAAAATCGAGCTTGCCGGTGATCATGGGTGCATCGACGGTGAAATCGCCGTGTGGGCCAGGCTGATTGGTAATAAAAGCAAATTGATTGGGAGTGCGGATGTGAAGAGCTGTACCCGCGCCGATTTGCAAATTGAATCGTGTCTCAACGCTAATACTGCTATTCGTCGCGATCCCAATCTCGCCGGCCGGGATTGGCCCGGTGATCTGTGGCTCGCTGGACGTGTGGATGGAGAGGCTGCCGAGAGTGGCGGTTCCTTCTCCTAGATACAGACGAGCGCCTGCACCAAAGGTCAGTAATCCTGCGGACACCGCGATATTGCCTGGAGCGAATGCGGCGTCTACGCTGGGATCGGATGAATCAACCCAAGAGGCGGAATTGAACGTAAGGATAGATTGCTGTTCTGTGAAGGTCCAAAAATCTGTAGTATCCATCGCAAGTGTTGCTTGGGTATTCAAGAGTGACGACTGGGCTATGCCGAGTACTAGTAGGCCGTAACCCGCGTTTGTTATTCCAAATTGCAGGTCGTTCGCCTTTATCGCCCCTCCTCCGCCTGCCGCCACAATGCTACTTCGGTTCCCGTCAAATCCGAGCGCAATCTTAGACCCGGGTGTGAGAGTCGCATTCAAGGTGCCGGCATGCAATAAAACATGCGAAGTCTTCCCAAGACTTGACTGGCCAAATTCCAAAGTGGAGACTTGAAGGTCCTTGCCCGAACTGATTTTCAGCTCCGTTCCGCCTCCGGCCAGACATCCCCCACCGAGATCAGCGGCGAAACTTCCAATCGACGCTTCCAGATAACCGGATTTACCCACATAGGACAAGGAAGTCCAGGTTATCGGGACACTGCTCGAAAATGTCAGGTCGGGATCGCAACGTCCGATCTTTCTCGCGCCTATAGGTAAAGTTGTTGAAGATCCGAGGACAAACTCCAATCCGTCTCTTTGAGGTTCTTGCAATGTCGCTGAAGAAAAGATAAACGGACCTTTCGATAGACCCCTACCTAATAGCAGTACACTCAATTGGGGAGGGATCTTGATGTTCGAAAGCAAGGGGGAATAAAAGCCTATAGGCTCACCGGATTCGTGACCACGGCGATCAAAATTGGTGATTAGGCCCCCGTCAGGGGCATATAGACTCCCGACAGTTCCATCGCGCCCATAGACTATCTTCCCGATCTTCAGAAACCCAGGCGCTGGCGTGTCGACGGCAAGCTGAAGAGATATGGGGTGGTCAGAAAAGTCCAGTGCCAACTTTTTCCAACCTTCGGCTTGGAGTGAAAAATCCACTCGGACGGTTGTGTTCGGGTCGATATGCCAAACTCCTGCCTGTCCAAATTTGTCGCTTGCGGTGCGTCCATCAAATCCCTGCAATGTTAAATGTAAGTTGCCTGTTCCACTCTGTGCCGAAGTTATGAGAGCCGTGTAAATGTCGTTGGCAGTGTCACCGGATCTCAACGGGCGCCGCTGAGTCAGTGATGGGTCTTGTGGCGACGCCAAAGTTGAAAGGGCTAGGCACAATGACACGACGACCGAAACTCGGGAACAAAGTGATCGTGCGGAAGGCATACCGGAGCCTACATTTAAAAGGAAAACTTGACAAGGGAGGAATTTCTCACATAATTCCGGGTTGCGCAGCAATTCCAGACTGTTGTTAGTAAGACCTGACCAGATGGATGTGGGCGGCTGCGTGAATACCGGCGGTGCGGGCATACTATTGGGAAATCGCTTAGCAGCCATTTAGCTCTCCTAATGAGAGTGAAACTCTGTTCTAAATCCCCTGAGTACCTCAGTAGCGTACCAAGACCCAAATTACCTCTTCCTGTTACTTCGGCCCTTGGCAATTCTGACGTTCCCACCAAATGGCCCCTTGTGCGTGTGGGCAAGCTTAGCGCAAAGATGTTTCCCTGTCCATGAATGTTGCTGAGTTCGCAACACTGATCAAAAGCTAGCTCTGAGACCCAATTGGGCCGCGAACGGAATTCCCACGGTCGTGCCAGGGCCGAAGAAGTCTCCTAGTGCTCCGCCGGCCAGACGCAGCTGATTCGGATTGCTGATGGGGGCTGTCGTCGTGCAAGCTGCGTTCGTGCAGATATTCGTGACATTCCCTGATTGCGCATCCGCAGATGGGACGGAAAGCGCAGCTATGTTCGTTACATAATTTGCGCCCGGATTGTTGCGATTGAAGAGATTGAAGAACTCGATGAATGGCATTACGGACCACTTGTCGCCCAGGTGGACAGGACGTGCGACGCGCAGGTCCGTCTGGATGTATGGAGTTCCGCGGAACTGGTCCAGCACAGTAGGATCTCCGTTGATCGAGATGCGCTCCTTATTGTCCGCTGTGGTAATCGTGAAAGGGCGCGCGCTTTCTGCCTGTGATAGCCCGCTAAGCTCGATACCTCCCGGCGCATGCCACGTGCCGGCCAGCACAAAGCGCTGGCGGACGTCTTCACCCGATGGGCCATAATCGCCTGGACCAAAGGCATCGAGCGGATTGCAGACGCCGTTGACGTAATCAAAGAGCTCGCCGAGCACGCAGCCCCATGTCTGCGCTTTCGACAGGGTGTAATTCGCAATCAGAGTGAACCGGTGCGTCACGTTGCCCTGCAGGTGCAGGAGCAGGCCGTTATAGCTGGAGCGGTTGTCGGAGTGAAAGACATTGACATCCGGTACATAGGTTGCCTGATCGGGGTCTGTGACCGAAAGTTGCGGCGTAAACAGGTTCGTGCCGCCGGTGTAGCTATAAGCACGATAAGCGTGGTTGCCTTGTTCGTGGATGTAGTCAGCACTTAGCGCCCAATTCGCGCTGAACGCATGTTGACTGCCCCCAGAGAAGTGGATCGCGTACGGTGTTCGATAATTGGGAGCAATCAGATTGGCTGTTCCACCCGAGGATCCACCGGGGACACACCCGGCATTTTCCTGGCCACCAGGATTCGCAACCGGATCGAAGCAAGAACCAGCGGGCGCGCCTGCAGCCTGAAATGCCGTGGCCCAGCCATTTTGCGCCAGATCATTGAAGTACAGTCCGAACCCCGCACGGATCACGGTATTCCCGCTGCCGCTGGGGGAATACGCGATGCCGAGACGCGGTGCTATCTGCCTGCGATCGTCGTGTGGAGTTCCGCTCACGAGTGGAATGTTCAGCGCCTGGAGTGTGAGGTACCCAGGGTTTTTCAACTGGCTTCGGCCCGATCCTGAAAAGAGACCGTAGGTGGTGGAGTATCGCAGCCCATAGTTGAAGGTGAGTTTCTGCGTTACACGCAAGGAATCCTGTGCATAGAACGCCAGGCGCTGTATGTTCTGCGAGAAGCTGCCGCCCAGGTTTGACGTGGAGGCTCCGGCAATCTGGTCGGCCGTGAATTGCACCGGATTGTTGAGGTAATAGGTCGGATTCTGCCGGAACTGGTAGAGCGTCTCCGTGTTCCCCGGAAAGGAGCCGCCGAGTACCGGCTCATGAATGAAGTTGATGCCAAAGTTCACCGCGTGGCGGCCACGCGCATTGCTGAGATCGCACCGGAACTGATACTTCTCCTGGTTGCGCTCCGAGGGAAAGAAGGTGATCGGTGTCGCGAATTGATTGTCGCCGAAGGTTTCAAAGCCCGACACAGTCAAGGATGTGGAACTGAAGGGAAAGGCCAGCGCGTAGCCCAGATCGGAATTGCGCGATTGCGTCAGGTGCAATCCGCTGGCGTTGAAGACGAATTTCCCCAGCAGCGTCGGGGTAAAGACGAATTGATTGCTGACCACCATGCTCAAGTAGTTGTTGTGCGTAAGCAATCCCGTTGAGGGCAATGTGCCCTGCTGCACGAGGGAATTGTGTGTTGTGTAGTCGTCGATCGAACTCCGCATATACCATTGGGACTTCGCCGACTGAGCCCAATCGAGGCGCAGTGAGCCGAAATAATCGCGGAACGGAATGGGGGCATTCGGCGGCACAGCAATCGAAGTCACTCCGGGAATCAGTCCTTCCGACGCCAGCGTCGACAGCGCATCAAATTGCGTAGTACTTGCTGGGCTATAGGAAATACTGGCGTTCTCCTGCACATTTTCAAAAGCGACAAAGAACCAAAGCTTGTCTTTCCTGATTGGGGCGCCGAGAGTTCCAACGTAGTTTTGCCGCGAAAACGGCTGCTTGGGGTTCGGAGCGGGATTCTCGATCGGATAACGGGCGTTGAGAGCAGCGGCCCTTTCATAAAATGCGGTATCTCCGTGCCAATCATTTGTGCCGCTCTTCGTCGTGATGATCACTGAGCCGACGGTGGTACCTCCTGTATCCGCATCTTCCTGGGCGGTCCGAATGGCAAACTCCTGGATAGTATCCGGTGAGAAGTTCTGCAGGAAGCCGCCGATATAGTCATCTGAATTATCGCCGCCATCGACGGAGAGCTCGTTGTTCAGGCCTGAGCTTCCGCCGGTCGAAACAGCGGTGATACGAGCCTTGGTTGGGTCGGAGGGTTCGACAGGTTCGGTTCCGGGAGCAAGATAGGCGATGTTGGCAAAGTTGCGCGCGGGGAGTGGTAGTCCTTCGAGATCCTGGCTGGTAACGATACCTTGGTGAACGCTGCTGGCAAGGTCGATAGGCTGCTCCGTAATCGAAGAGCCCCGGGCCTGCACTCCTACGGTCTGACGCACCGAAGGTGAACTCAGCGTAACCGTGATATCCCGGATCGCGCTGACTGCAACCGACACATCCGCAGTAGCATCTGCAAACCCGCGAGCTGAAACGCTCACACGGTATGAGCCCGGCGTGAGGTCTTCCACTCGAAATTCTCCACGATGATCTGAGGAGACCTGCCGAGCTGACGGAGACGCCAGCATCTTAACTTCGATGTCTGCAGCGACGACTCGGGCTCCCGTTGAGTCCTGAACCAGCCCGCGCAATGATCCACTGGAGTTCTGTGCATTTAAAGCGATAGCGAAGAACACCATGGCTAGAAAGGCGGAAAGCTTACTTCGCATCATGCGCCTCCTTTTATCCGGATATATCGCGGAAGTGTAGACCTATATCGACTACAGAGCCAGCCGCTGGAGCGCGTTGCGGAGGCACTCTTGACGGCCAGCTACGTGAGACTCACCAGTACGGAAAGTCTTCAACAGCGTACAGGCGTTGCAGGGATTTCCCCCGCCCCCTATGTCTTTGCGGTTGCTTTCGGCTTTCGCGGTTGGATCTTTTAGCGCGTTAACGCCATCGCTAAAGGAAACATCTGGCTCCGGGGCTGCTCTGGCAAGGTCTGCCAAGGTAGCAAGTGATGTTCATGGAGCTCATTGTCAGCCAACATCTCTATCCGTATTTATCAAATGCGAATGAAAAAGCTCTCTACGCGCGTGCTGTAGACGGAAACGCTGGCTATTCCGACACCGTATATAGTGCCTTCCTCTCCTATGCTGAAAGCCCTCGGTCAGAGAATCCGCGAGCTGCGCCGGAACGCGGCCATTCGCAGGAAGCTTTTGCCGACGTGTCCGGCTTTCATCGCACCTTTATGGGCACAGTCGAACGCGGCGAAAGCAATGTTAGCTTCACGAACATGGCTAAGATCGCCGCTGCCCTGAAAGTGCCCCTACAGAGTTGGTTGCCAGCATCGATGTCGAGCCATGGATAATTCTTTTCCTACTGGCCGCCCGGATAGCGTCGCAAAACGCCGGTGAGCAGGGAACGCGCCAGGCTGATGCTGTCGAAGATGGCGGAGGTTACGCGGGGCGACGGCCGGCTGATGTCCTCGCGCGCCAAACGCACGGCCGCAATGATCGCGGCGGCAATGACGAGCGTGGAAACGAAGCGTGAGCCATCCCTCTGATCCGCTTCGCCGCTCTCCCGCCTTTTCATCTCACCCATAGTTTCCATGATAGGCGAAGAAATGGTGAATATCGGAGCGAGCTTGTTATTCGTGTAGGCACGGCCAGAGTGACAACCCGAAGTCGTGGACGGTAGAAAAAATTTGATGTAAAGACAGATTTAAAGCAAAAGGCCGCGCATCATGTGCGCGGCCTTTATCCGATGTCCGGGCAGGGAATTACGCAGCGTCGGCTTCGTCGGTCTGCTTCTTTACCGTACTTTGCTGGATGCCTACATCTGTGGGAGATTGATGACAGTGCCAAATCCTGCCACATACGTGCAACCGATCCACTTCGAGGATTTTAGCGGCCCACAGTTCGAGCGCTTGGTTTTTGCTTATCACGTTCGTGCACAGAGATGGGCGTCGTTGGAGTGGTACGGCGAAGCAGGTAGCGATCTAGGACGTGATATTTGGGGTGTCACCGAGGACGGCGAAACCGTCTGCATCCAGTGTGTTAATAGGGCAAGTTTGACGTCCGCTAAGATAAGCGACGACCTCTCGAAGGTCTTGCGCGCACCGAATGGTGTTCCTAAGAGGTTTCGTATCGTCGCTCGCGAGACCGTATCCGCCCTGAAGCGGGACAAGATCAAGGCGTACGTACACGCATCCGGGGTCATGCATTGCGACATCTGGTCAGGCAGCGAGTTCGAAGAGTTCCTGCGGTATCGGGCGGAATCTCTACTTAAGCGATTCATGAATGGCGAGCCATTCCCCGATTCAGAACCTGAGCTGGCGGCATTTGCCCTAGATAGCGGGCCACGCGATCTAAACGAAATAACGAGCCTAACGACGGACGCAGCATTCTGTATCGTCGAGGCTTACAAAGCCAACATTCAAGGTTTTACTGGAGGAAAATTACCGCCCCTGAAGGATGATCCTGAATCGTCCGATCGAGGTCGAGCGCTCATCGATCTTCTCCTTTTGCCCGCGAATAGATTCTTAATTGGCCCAAGCGGGACTACCAAAACCTTTCACCTCCGTCACCTCGCGGTCGCATTGATTAACGGCAACCGGGAAATTCCCATCTTCATTGATGCTAAAGGCTATCCAGGAAATGACTTTTGGTCCCACTTACGCAGATGTGCCGCCCCCTTGCTTCGCGATGACCTTAACGTCCTCCTTAAGGCTATAGCCGTATGTGGGCTGCGCCCAGTTTTACTACTGGATGCCGTAAACGAGTGCCCCTCCGGGCATTTGGATAGCCTGCTTAGCGGTGCCCAGGAATTCGTGCTGCAATGTAATGCCAGACTGGTTGGAACTAGCCAGACGGTTCCAAATCTTGTGGGAAAACTCCGCTCCGACATCGTCGAAATGTCGTTGCCTAGAGATCGTGAAAAAGAGGCAATCTATGCCTACCATGCGGGCCTGGCGATAGGTGACGATGTTAGTTATTTAAGTGCGCCCTTCACCAACGCCTACGACTTGAAGATCGCGGGCTTGTGTCACTCCAGCCAATCAACAACGCCGACGCGGGCGGATCTTTATGACCGTTATATTCGTCGCTCAATACCGGACAACACAGCAGTAATCTCAGCTCTTTTACGGAACATAGCCGGTGAAATGTCGGCGTCTCTGTCGTTGGTAATGCGGCGCAATCAATTCTCAAGAAAAGCCGAACAGTTCCTCCTGGATCAGCAGATCGGGCTCTCAGCACTTGATGATCTTACAAGGTGCCGACTATTGAATGTTTCTGAGGATTTGGTGTCATTTGAGCACGAATTGCTTTTTGACTATTTTCGGGCGGAACACCTCCTGCGTCACTTTCCAACACCATCTGTCCTCTGCAAGGAATTGCAACGCCCACGAAATCAAGGGCTGTTCGAATTGATCCTTCCCCGATTCTCTGAGTGGGGTGATGTAGAGCAGATCCTTCTTTCTACCTCGTCTGTCGACTCACTTCGTCGAGTGATGGAGGGCAGGTGCGGGGCGAGTGCGCAGCGGGTGCTGGAAAGGCAGTGTAGTGTCTTGCTCGTCGCCGCTCAACAAGACCTGACCAACATCACCGTGAAGTGTGAAAGCGTCATACTGGAAGATGGCAAGCGGCGCTTTGTGCAGGTGCAAATCGAGGGTAACCGCGAATGGAACCGTTATGAGCGTCATCTCTGCGCGGTGATAGCACATAACTTTGCTCGGCCTGAAATAAGGCTCCGCTTCCTGTCACTCTTCGATGCGACCGAGCGCACGTTAAAGGAGGGAGCATATCTCGCAGCGAGAACATCGCGTTTTAAGCCCGGACCGGTGTGGGCTAAAACTGTACGGACTTACAGCGGAATTGTGAACTGGGGAGAGATGAAACTTCCGTGCACAACAATCCTTTCGGAGATCCGAAACTCACGAACGGCTTCACTCTACCCAAGAGGTGTTCTCCCTATCGACGATGAATTGCTCAGTCGCGCACTCTCAGATGAATGTAGCCATTTTGCGCTCCATACGTTGAATAGAGGATGGCATGAGGGAGGCGGAGGGTCTGATATCGACGTTAAATTGACGCTCGCCGAACGCGGAATTGACTCCGGTATAGGCATTATTCAGCTCGATTCGATCTACCTTCTCCAATCAATCAGACCGGAAATGAAGGATGCGACGGAAGCGCAGATGCAGTGCGCACGAGGGCTCCTAGAAAGGTTCGTGCCCAACGACATCATGCTGAACAGCCTAAGATTGGAGGTACTCGCGTCATACGGAGGATTGGAACTCATAGTGTCTGTGGAAGAGGCAATTGCTGAGATGCGCGCCTTGATTTCTGCTGATCAGCCCCCCGCGCAACTTCTTGAGTGGGCTCAAATGGAACGTGCTGATGTGGGCCAGCTACGAAGGGAATGGGCCTGCGGATGTCTATCAAAAATATTCGAGGATGTGTTCCAAGGCGTTTATTGGGACGCTTACCAGGCCCTGAACGATCCAGACAAGGTCGAGATTCTTTGCTTAGCCGGAATGGCGGAGAGGACCGGATTCCTGAGTGACTGGGTTATTTCGGAACTGCACAAGTTCGAAGGAGAGGGCATCGTTACCGTATATGCCTATTGGGCTAAAGGTATTGATGCTGAAGCTCTCTCTCCTCAAGAAGCGGTCGTTACCTATATGCTGGCAATCCAAGGCTGGGCCAAGTCTCAATCGCTCCCGCCGACCTACAGAGAACCGATTTCCAGCGACGACAAGGCGTGGAATCTCGTAGGTGAGCTATTGTTCTGGCATTTCCGGCGCGGAGATGTTGAGGCTTCGACCGAACGAGCTGAAGAGATTTGGCGAAGGCTCGCCGACGACGTGCCTAATGCAGTTCCGGATGTGTTCTATCAAATAAGTGATTCCCATTGGCACGTGCGCTCCGAGCCGTTTTCCATCAGGCTCGATCTCTTGCATCCTGATAAGGCTCGTCCACTGTTAGAAAGTGCGATTCAACATCGCACATCACTGACAAGCATTTTTGAGCGCGGCGGCTTCCGGGACCAGGGCCTGATGCTTTATGTCCTCTCAACGCTAGGCAAGATAGGGAATCTGCAGACGGCTGGGATAGTGACAGGTCTTGTCGAAGATCCGGTGCTGGGCAAACATGCCATCGCGGCTATCGCTGCAATACGTTCTCGAATGGAGAGATCTTAGCCATTTGATCTGGCTGCCGCACCGTTGGCCTCCCGAAGCCCACACTGTATGCTTATATCCGCTAAGCATCTTGTCGGGAGAGCGTTGCAAGTGCGACATGTCGACTGGCGATAACCGACCAAGCGGCGCGTACATTGAATCCGGCGTGAACTGATATCCGGGGATTATGCGGGAACATACGCTAGAGTTGCCAAGGGAGGTCACGGCTGAATCCGTAATCGGATACGCACGTCTCTTTCAGCTGGAAAACTGGCTTCGTGAGCTCGTTTACCTTGAAACGAAGGCCAACTTCGGGAAAGGCTGGTGGACCGAAGCCGAGCAGGCGCTTGCGCGTAGCGACTCGTCCGGTATCCCAGCTGACAAGTCTATTGTCAGGGACAAGAAACATCGGCACATGGCAACGCCTGAGAATGATCCGTTGTGGTTCCTGTCGCTTGATTCGCTCTTGAAGATCATCTTCGATGCGCAGTTGTGGCCGCTGTTCGAGGGATATTTAACGACGAAAGATCTTCTTCAGGCTAAGTTTTCAGAGATCACCCCTATTCGCAACCGCGTTAGTCACAATCGGTCGCTGCACAAAGATGACATTGACAGGCTCCGCAGGGTGTTGCGTGATCTCGATCATGGCTTCTGGCGATTTTGCACGTCCTTCAACGATCATCACAATTTCATCGCAGACTTGAGATCCGATCCCATCTATTTACATTTTCGTGACCGCATCGGGTTTGATTACGCTGAGGTGGGGCCCAACAGATGGGCGCTCGTGGGTTCGACAGTAGGGATGACACAAAACGTCATGGTCGGATATTCGTACCGCCCCGGAGCCGACAGAACGGAATTTGCAGCCAAGGGGAGGCTCTATCACTTTAATTTCTCGCAGATTGCTCGTCGTGGACGTCCGCTCGACTATCAGAAGATTCTTGAACATTGCCAAGTCTTATTTCCGATGATCGTATACGTCATCTTAGACTCGTTTCAAAATGGTTTGCGCGTGAGCATTCCCGCCTTGTATTCGCCGCAGGAAATCATCGAGACAGCCGAGCGCTTTTACTATGCCACTGGAAATCTGTTCACCTTCTCCTACCGGGAACAGTTCGAAAAGCCTGCTGATTCAAAAGGCGGGTTCCAATTTGCAGACTACGAAGCGATCAACCGGGTGTTTGAGGAGATTGCTGCGCGGTGGCCGCATTACGTAATCCCGCCCGGACATGCGCTTGAAGTCCTGGGGCCGGACACACCGTGCAGCTTTTTCGAGGCATGAATGAGGTCGCAATTGTAGGCCCAAACCCAACATTGCTGTCACGAGCCCGCAAAGTAGCCGCTATCCGGTGGCATCCTAAACAAGGATCAAAGATGGCGCGCCCGTCGACTGGTTTTGGATTAGCTTACTTTTGCTTTACTTCGATCCGAATAACAATGTCTCTATTATCAGACCAGTTCTTAAAGCGTCCACAAATTTTGTGAGTGTCTGGATAAAATTCAATCTGTTCAAAACGAGACCAACCGATAGCGCATTCTGCATATTCAACCGCGCCATCGCCACACGCAAGCATTGGGCCATTGACTGTCCCTGCGAAAGGGTGAAGGGTGACATCCTTTGGAGAAAGTGCTGCGGGCAGTCCAAGGCACATGCTGCACATTAGAGTGAACCTGAAGTGGACCACAGAC